>NZ_DATLXO010000054.1:0-42953 GCF_035575815.1 Iamia sp. | reverse complement strand
CTCTCGCCACCGGGCCACACATCTTGCATCGGGCGCCGAAGATGTTGCGTGCCCAGGCGTCCAGATCACGGGAGACCGCTACCGTCTCCGATCGGAGGAGGACTCTCACATGCCACTGTTCGAGGTTTCGGACGAGTCGTTGGTGCCGTTTCGGTCGGTCAAACCGGGAGCGGACCTGTACGAGAAGGAGATCGAGGATCTGGTATGGGGTGACCTCGAGGCCTTCACCGGGGAGTCGCTGTTTCCGATCGCCCGGCAGCCCTTGATCGGAGGTGGAGGCCGTCCCGATGTCGTGGCCCTTGATGAGTCCGGGCGCGTGGTCGTGGTCGAGGTGAAGCGGGACGTGGATCGCAGCCAACTCGCCCAGTGCCTTGAGTACGCAGGATGGGCGCGGACCACGAACCTCGACGAGATCGCGAGCCTGTACCATCGGGGGCCGTCGTCGTTCTTCGCGAACTGGCAAGAGTTCACCGACTCCTCTACTCCAGTGGTCATCAACCACCAGCCTCGCATCGTGCTCGTCGCTCGCGACTTCCAGGGGCGCACCCGCTCGGCGTTGGAGTTCCTGGCCGAGAACGGCGTGCCCGTGTCGGTCATCCCCGTGGCGATCTACGAGGACGAGGCCGGTCGCAGGTTCCTCGACATCGAGGCTGAGCACGACCCAGTGCTGGGCCCCACAGCCGGCGCGTCATCTCGGAGCAAGACCCCCGCTCAGATCACGTTCAAGGGCCGTCGCGTCACCATGGTCGACCTGCTCGACGCAGGGTTCGTGCAGGCGGGAGACGATCTGGTCTTCCCTCGTCCCCGGCTGGGAGAGAAGTACCACGCACGACTCGAAGCGAACGGCACCATCGTCCTGCCCGACGGGAGCGTCTGCACCTCGCCATCGCAGGCCGCCATGAAGGTAGCCGACCTGGCTTCCTACGACGGGTGGCACGGGTGGCGGGTCCCACGCCTCGATGGCGCCAAGCTCGACGAGCTGCGCCAGCAACTGGTCACCGCGGAGACGACGAGTTCCGACGCTCTCGCAGAGGAGACGACGGAAGAGGCGTGAGCCGAGGGTGATCGGCCGGTGAGCCCAACGCGCCGTGCTGACAGGCGGGCTCCGGTGAGCCGAGTACCGCCCTTGACGTCGCTCATCCGCTGACGGCGCCGGAGCAGGGACCTAGATTGCCGTCGTGGCGTACCCCCGCAAGCTCCTCAACCAGGGCGAGGAGCTCGTCCTCGACCTCCGGCCCCACTGGCTGGCGGTGGCGGTGCCGACCCTCGTGCTGGTGGTCTCGGTCGTCGCCGGGGCCCTGGTGACGCTGCTCGCCGACATCGACGCCCTGAGTCTCGGCGCCCTCGTCCTCATCGTGGTGGCACTGATCTACTTCGGGATCAAGGTGCTCGGTTGGAGCACCACCAACTTCGTGCTCACCACCGACCGGCTCATCAGCCGCCAAGGAGTGCTCTCGAAGTCCGGCATCGAGATCCCCCTCGAGCGCATCAACACGGTGTTCTTCAACCAGTCGCTCTTCGAGCGGATGGTGGGCGCGGGCGACCTCGCCCTCGAGTCCGCCGGCGAACGGGGCAACCAGTCCTTCTCGAACATCCGCAAGCCGGCCCTCGTCCAGCGCGAGATCTACGTGCAGATCGAGGCCAACGAGAACCGCAAGTTCGACCGCATGGGCCCCGCCGGCGGTCGCGGCCTGTCGTCGGCCGAGCAGCTCGAGAAGCTGCACGACCTGGTGACCAAGGGGGCCATCACCCCGGCGCAGTTCGAGGCCGAGAAGGCCCGCATCTTCGGGGCCTGATCGCCCCGGCACACTGGAGCGATGCCGCCTCGCGTCGTCAGCCTGGTCCCGTCGGTCACCGAGACGCTCGTGGCCTGGGATCGGGCTCCCGTCGCCTGCACCCGCTTCTGCGAGCAGCCCGACATCGAAGCCGTCGGCGGCACCAAGCGACCCCGCATCGACCGCATCGTTGCGCTGGCGCCGGACCTGGTGATCATGAACGACGAGGAGAACCGGCGCGCCGATGCCGACGCCCTGACCGCAGCCGGGCTCCGCCTCCACGTGGCCTCGCCCCGCGCCGTGGCCGACGTGCCCGCCGTGCTGGCGGAGCTGGCGGCCGCGGTCGCGGCGCCGACGCCCGAGCCGTGGGCCCCGCCGGAGGTCCCGGCCGCGCCGATCGGCACCGCGTTCGTCCCCATCTGGGTGCGGCCGTGGATGACCATCAACTCCGAGACCTACGGCGCCTCGGTGCTCGCCGCCGCGGGGTGGGCCAGCGCCTGGGCCGACGACGACGTGCGCTACCCCGAGGTCACCGTCTCCGACGTGCGGGCGCGCCGTCCCGACATCGTCCTCGCCCCCACCGAGCCGTGGGCCTTCACCGGTGACGACCTCGATGACCTCTCGGAGCGCTTCGGTGTGCCGGCGATGTTGGTCGACGGCCAGGACCTCTTCTGGTGGGGCGTCCGGACCGCGCGGGCGGTCGACCGCCTGCGCCGGGGGCTCGCCGGGGCCCGCCCGTCGCTCGACCCCGGGCGACCTCAGCGCCGGGGCGGGACCTCGGCGGTGTAGGTCGTCGATACGGCTCGCCCGCGCCGGGTGCTGGCGGTCTGGAACAGGCCGATGATCAGGCCCAGGACGCCGCAGGCCATGAGGATCAGTCCGATGACGCTCAGGTCGACGCCGTCGATCGAGTCGGATACCGCGAAGCGCAGGATGGCGCCGGCGGCGATCAGGAGGATGCCGGCTCCGATGGTCATGCGGGGTGGCCTCTTTCGGGTCCGACGACAGGCACTTCCCTCCGCCCTACCCTCGTGCCGGTCCCTCAACCCGGGCGCCGGGCGACGGCCGCACGCGCCAGGACCGCTCTGGCCCCCAGCGGTCCAGCGCACCTGGGGTGCACAGGGCCACGGCGCAGCCCCCGAAGCCGGCTCCGGTCAGGCGGGCGCCGTACACGCCGGGAGCCGCGCCGAGCCGTCCCACCAGGGTGTCGAGGACCGCCGTGGACACCGCGAAGTCGTCGCGCAACGAGGCGTGGCTCTGGGCCATGGCTGCGCCCACCATGGCGGGGTCGCGAGCTGCGAGGGCCTCGGCCGCGAGGCGCACCCGGGCGTTCTCGGTCAGCACGTGGCGGGCCCGGGCCCGGACCACCGTGTCGTCGATCGCGACCTCGGCGCCGGGCGCAGCGAGGCGCAAAGGACCGATGACCGCCTCGGCGAGCGCGCACTGCGCGACGCGCTCCGCGTAGGCGGACCCGGAGAGGGCCCGGGCCTCACCCGAGTCGACGACCACCACCTCGACGTCGTCGGGCAGGGCCACGGGCGCAACGGTGAGGGCGTGGCAGTCGATGAGCAGGGCGTGGCCGTCGCGCCCGGCCACTGACGCCAGCTGGTCCATGATCCCGCACGGCACGCCCGACGCCCGCTGCTCGGCCCGCCGCCCCAGCTGGGCCAGCGCGAGCACGTCGGCGCCGTCCGCGCCCAGGACCAGGGCCACGGCCACCTCGAGCGCGGCGCTCGACGACAGGCCGGCCCCGATCGGCACGGTGGTCGACACGGTGCCCTCGAAGCCCTCCGTCGGTCGCAGCTCGGCCACCACCCCCGCCACGTAGCGGGCCCACGGCGGCGAGACCCGGGTGGGGTCTCCGACGTCGAGAGGGACCACGGCGGGCTCGGGCTCGTCGGCTGAGCGCAGCACCACCCGGTTCCCGGTGCGGACCCCGGTGACCGTGGTCGCCAGGTCGATCGCCATGGGCAACACGAGGCCGCCGGTGTGATCGGTGTGGTCACCGATGAGGTTGACCCTCCCCGGGGCCATCGCCCGCACGGTCGGGCCCGTCGCCGCCACCGCCTCGCGGGCCCTGCGGTCGTCGGCTCGATCGTCCCCCGGCACGGCGCGATCGGACATGGCCGCGGACCCTAGGTGCCGCTCTCGGGCCCCGCGGCCGTCGGTGGTTGACCGGGCGGTCAAGGGGGAGCCACCATGACGCCGTGCCCCTCACCCCCTCCTCCGCCGCCGGCATCGAGATCTGGTTCACCACCGACGGAGATCCGTCGGCCGAACCGCTCCTGATGGTCATGGGCCTCGGGACCCAGCACCTCGGGTGGGACGACGACCTCGTCGCCCTGTTCGTCGCGAGTGGGTTCTTCGTGATCCGCCCCGACAACCGCGACGTCGGGCTCTCCACCAAGCCCGACGTGGGTGACATCAAGGCCCTCGAGCTGATCATCGCCGCCCTGAGCGGCACCCCGGTCGAGGCGCCGTACCTGCTCTCGGACATGGCCGCCGACGCCGTCGCCGTGCTCGACCACCTCGGTCTGGGCTCGGCGCACGTGGTGGGCGCCTCCATGGGCGGGATGATCGTCCAGGCGATGGCCATCGAGCACCCGGACCGCGTGCGGTCGCTCACCTCGATCATGTCGACCACCGGCGACCCCACCGTCGGGCAGCCCGACGCCGCCGTGCTGCCGATCCTGCTCGGGCCGCCCCCGACGTCGCGGGAGGAGGCCGTCGCGCGCGGCGTCGAGGTGGCCCGTGCCATCGGCAGCCCCGGCCTCGTCGACGAGGATCTGGCCCGGGAGAAGGCGGGCCGGGCGTGGGATCGTTGCGCGTACCCGCAGGGCACCGGGCACCAGCTCCTGGCCATCACCGCGTCGCCGCCGCGCACCGAGGGCCTCGGGCGGGTCACGGTGCCCACCCTTGTCGTCCACGGCGACGCCGACCCGCTCGTCACCGTGAGCGGAGGCCGGGCCACCGCCGAGGCGGTCCCCGGCGCCGAGCTGCGCATCATCGCGGGCATGGGCCACGACGTGCCCCGCCCCCACTGGGCGTCGCTCGTCGACGACATCAGTGCCCTCGCCGCCCGCGCCGGCGCCCCCGCCGCCGGCTGACCTCGCCGTCGCCGACCCCGACCACCTCCAGGAGCACGACACCCATGGGACCCCTCTCCGGCACGCGCATCGTCGAGATCGCGGGCATCGGCCCCGGCCCGTTCTGCGCCATGGCCCTGGCCGACCTCGGCGCCGAGGTCATCCGCGTCGATCGCACCGGGCCCAACCTCGGCGGCGACCCCGATACCCCGCCGGCCGACCTGCTGAACCG
Source organism: Iamia sp. (assembly GCF_035575815.1). NCBI lineage: Bacteria > Bacillati > Actinomycetota > Acidimicrobiia > Acidimicrobiales > Iamiaceae > Iamia > Iamia sp. The sequence goes on along the minus strand of NZ_DATLXO010000054.1, from coordinate 37,860 downwards.
CGGTCGGCGCTCGGTGGCGGTCAACCTGAAGGACCCGACCGGCGTGGCCACGGTCCTCGACCTGATCGCCTCGGCCGACGCTCTGATCGAGGGCTTCCGCCCCGGGGTCATGGAGCGCCTCGGGCTCGGCCCCGACGTGACCCTCGGACGCAACCCGGCGCTGGTCTACGGCCGGATGACCGGGTGGGGCCAGGACGGGCCCTACGCGTCGATGGCCGGCCACGACATCAACTACGTCGCCCTGGCCGGCTCCCTGGCCCACCTCGGGCGGGCCGGGGAGAAGCCGACACCGCCGATCAACCTGGTCGGTGACTTCGGCGGCGGCGGCATGCTGCTCGCCCTCGGCATCTGCGCCGCCCTCGTCGAGGCCGGGCGCTCGGGGCAGGGCCAGGTCGTCGACGCCGCCATGGTCGACGGCTCGGCCCTGCTGATGACGATGATGCACTCGTTCCAGGCCATGGGCATCTGGAGCGACGAGCGGGGCACCAACATGCTCGACACCGGCGCCCACTACTACGACACCTATGAGTGCGCGGATGGCCGCTACGTGTCGATCGGGTCGATCGAGCCGCAGTTCTACGCCGAGCTCCTCCGTCTCACGGGCCTCGAGGACGACGATGACGACGGAGAGCTGCCCTGGCAGCAGGACAGGACCCGCTGGCCCGAGCTCTCGGCGCGCCTCGAGGTGATCTTCAAGGCCAAGACCCGTGACGAGTGGTGCGAGGTCATGGAGGGCACCGACGTGTGCTTCGCACCGGTGCTCACGATGAGCGAGGCACCCAGGCACCCCCACAACGTGGCGCGCGGCACCTTCACCGAGGTCGCCGGCATCACCCAACCCGCTCCCGCGCCGCGCTTCAGCCGCACGCCCGGGGCCATCCGCCGCCCGCCGCCCCACGCCGGCCAGCACAGCGACGAGGTCCTCGCCGAGATCGGCTACGACGAGGCGACGATCGCTGCCCTCCGCGACGCCGGCGCGATCGCCTGACCCCGCAGCTCGGGGCCGATGTCCGCCACGACGGGGGTGTGGGTCCAACCTCGATGGGTCGCACCGGGCCCTCGCCCCACCTCAGACCCATGTCCCCACGACGGGGGCGTGGGTCCGAGTTGGGCCCCGGGCCGCGGATCGACGGCGGTAACCTCCGCGGTCCATGGCGACGCTGGTCTGCTTCCACGCCCACCCCGACGACGAGGCCATCGGCACCGGCGGCATCATGGCCCTCGCCGCAGGGGCCGGCCACCGCGTCGTGCTCGTGTGCGCCACTCGTGGGGAGCGGGGCGAGATCCAGCCCGGCGTGCTCGACGAGGGTGAGCAGCTCGCGCTGCGCCGCACGGCCGAGGTGCACCGCTCCGCCGAGGCGCTCGGCGTGGCCCGGGTCGAGTTCCTCGGCTACGTCGACTCCGGGATGATGGGTGAGGCGACCAACGACGAGCCCTGGACCTTCTGGCGGGCCGACGTGGGGTCCGCCGCCCACCGCCTGGCGGTGATCCTCACCGAGGAGGGGGCCGACGCCCTCACCGTCTACGACGACCACGGCGGCTACGGGCACCCCGACCACATCCAGGTCCACCGCGTCGGCATGCGCGCCGCTGAGCTGGCCGGCGTGCCACGCGTGCTCGAGGGCACCATCAACCGCACCGCCATCACCCGCATGATCGAGCTCCAACGGTCGGGCGCGGGCGGCTTCGAGCTGCCCGAGGGCGTTCAGCCGCCCGACCCCGAGGAGATGGATCTCGGCGTTCCCGAGGAGCTCCTCACCCACGTCGCCGACGTCTCCGCCGCAGTGGGTGCCAAGCGCGCCTCGCTCCTGGCCCACCGCAGTCAGGTCGCCGACGATCACTTCTTCCTCGCCATGCCCGAGGCGGTGTTCGCCGCGGTCATGGGCACCGAGTGGTTCATCGGCCACGGCCCCGTCGACGACGACGGCAGTCCGCTCCGGGGCATCGTCGCCCCGTTCACCGCCGCCTGACGGTCCGCCGAGCCGCGGCAGCGGTCTCTCGGCGGCCGCCGCGAGCCACATCCGCCCGCCTCGGTTCACCCGCCGGCCACCTGAGCGCTACCGTCGCGCCACCTGGCAGTCGACAAGGGGGCCCAGAGGGTGACTCACGGAGCACGCGCACGACGGGTCATGGCGGCGGTCGCGCTGGCCGCGAGCCTCGGCGTCATCGGCGGGGGGCCGGCCGACGCGGCCACGGTCGACGACCTGGGGATCAACCAGATCCAGGTGGTCGGCAGCCACAACAGCTACCACCTGGCGGCCTCCGAGAAGGAGACCGCGGTGCGCCGGGCCGTCATCGGGGCCGAGGACGACAAGATCCAGTACAGCCACGCCCCGCTCCCGGTGCAGTTCCAGAGCCAGAAGATCCGTCAGATCGAGCTCGACATCTTTCGCGACGACGCCGGCGGCAAGTACTCCGACCCGCTCCTGCGGGAGTTCGCGGGCGAGGGACCGTACGACCCGGCGATGGACCTGCCCGGCACCAAGGTGCTCCACATCCAAGACGTCGACTACCGCACCACCTGCCTGTCGCTCGTATCGTGCCTCGGGGCCGTCGAGGGCTGGTCCGACGCCAACCCGTCGCACATGCCGATCGCCATCATCCTCGAGCTGAAGGACACCCTGCTCGAGGTCGAGGACCTGCCCTTCGTGGTGCCCGACCCGTGGACCACCGCCGCGATGGACGACCTCGACCAGGAGATCCTGAGCGTCGTCCCCCGGGACGAGATCATCACCCCCGACGACGTGCGGGGCGGTGCCCCGACCCTCTCCGAGGCGGTCACGACCGACGGCTGGCCGTCACTCGGTGAGAGCCGCGGCAAGGTCATGTTCCTCATGGACAACGGTGGTGACTACCGCACCGACTACCTCGCCGGTCACCCCACGCTCGAAGACCGGGTGCTGTTCACCAACGCCGAGCCCGGCCAGCCCGACGCCGGCTTCGTGAAGGTCAACGACTCGCGGGGCAACGTCGAGCGCATCCAGCAGCTCGTGGCTGACGGCTACGTCGTGCGCACCCGTTCAGACAGCGACACCATCGAGGCCCGCGAGGGTGACACGTCGGCTCGCGACGCCGCCTTCGAGAGCGGGGCCCAGTGGGTGTCGACCGACTACCCGGTCCCCGAGTACGCCGAGCCCTTCGGCACCGGGTACGTGGTCGAGATCCCCGGCGGCACCGTGGCTCGCTGCAACCCGATCAACGCCCCCGCCGACTGCGTGGCGGCCGACATCGACACGATCCACACGGCGGCCGAGCCCGACCCGGACGGCCCCGTCGGACCGCCGCCGGGTGGTGACCCCGGTTCGCCGCCTGGCGGTGACCCGGGGGACCCCGTCGGACCGCCGCCGGCCGTGGAGCCGGAGGAGCCCGACGGTCCGCCGCCGGGCGCCGACCCTGACTCGCCGCCGTCGGCCCCGACGACGACAGCCCCTGGCTTGCCGCCATCGGCCCCGCCTGCGGCCCCCATCACCGGTCCGGCCCGCTTCACCGGCTGAGAGGCCGCGTGTGGGAGCCGATCCATGCTCCAGTTCGGGGTGGACTGCTCTCCCCGCCGTATTGGGGCGCGGTGTGGTCGAGCAGGGAGCCGATCCATGCCCCAGTTCGGGGTGGTCAACGGGCGGACGCAGGACGGCGACAATCACACCACTCGGGCCGGCCAGCCTGCGTCCATGGCGACGAGTGGCCGCAAGACGATGCTCAGCGCGGTCGGGCCCGCACCAACGGCTGAGGTGCGTCACCGGTCGGGCCCGCACCATCGGCTGAGCTGCGTCACCGGTCGGGCCCGCGGCGACCGGCTGAGCCGCGTCACGGGGTGGGGCGTCATCGACTGACCGCCGGAGGGCGCGGCTCGGAGCTGTGTCGATGTGCCGGCCCCGCAGGCCTTAGGCCGCCTTGCGCCGGGGCTTCCCGAGCCTTTCGCGCCTCGTCCGTACGGTCGCCTGATCGACCGACCCCGAGGTGACACCGACATGGACACATCGTCCTGGGCCCCGCGCCCATCGCCCCCGTCCCCAGGCGCATCCACCGGGCCCACCGCGATACCGGGCTCGGCACCGCCACCGCCACCGCCGCGGACCACGGCGCCGTGGGGAGCGCCCGATCCCGGCTGGGGGCGCCCCGACCCCGGAGCCCCCCCGGCCGGACCTCCCACCTCGCCCCCGGGACCAACCCCTCCCGCCCGGTCCCCGGGGTGGGGCCGGGCCTCGGCGCTCGCCGTCGCCGGTCTGCTGGCTGTCGGTGGCACCGGCTTCGCGTTCGGGGCCGCGTCCGACGACGGCGCCTCGACCGCACCCGTGGCCGCCGGCCGCGCGGCAGCCGTCACCGCCACGGTCCCCGAGGTCGACGGTGCCGCCGAGCCGGTGGCGGCGGTGGCCGCCAGCCTCGGGCCCGCGGTCGTGCAGATCGAGACCGGCTCGGGCCTGGGCTCGGGCTTCGTGTACGACGCGGAGGCGGGGCTGATCATGACCGCGGCCCACGTCGTGAGCCGGTCGACCGACGTGGCCGTGCGCCTCGCCGACGGCCGCACTGTCGACGGCACCGTGGTCGGCGCGGATGGCGGGTCCGACATCGCCGTGGTGCGGGTCGAGGCCGACGGGCTGATAGAAGCGACCCTCGCCCTCGACGACCCGGTCGAGGTCGGCCAGCTCGCCATCGCCATCGGCAGCCCCTTCGGGCTCGACCAGACCGTCACCTCCGGCGTGGTCAGCGCCGTGGGCCGCACCGTCGCGACCCCCGGCGGCGCGGTGCCCATGATCCAGACCGACGCCCCGATCAACCCGGGCAGCTCCGGTGGAGCCCTGGCCGGGCGCGACGGACGGGTCATCGGGGTCAACGACTCCATCACCAGCGAGTCGGGCGGCAACGTCGGCGTCGGGTTCGCAGTGCCGATCGAGACGGCCAAGGCCGTCGCTGACCGCTTGGTGGCGGGCCAGCCCATCACCAACAGCTACCTGGGCGTCGGCGCCGCCGACGTCGAGGCCCGAGCCGCGGACGGGGCCCAGGTCGTCGAGGTCGAGGCGGGCAGCCCCGGTGCCGAGGCCGGCATCGAGCCCGGCGACGTGGTCACCTCGCTCGACGGGTCGGCAATCGCCTCCTCGGCCGACCTGGTGGCCGCGGTGCGGAGCCGGGAGCCCGGCGCCGAGGTCGTCATCGGCCTGGATCGCCGTGGTGAACCCGTCGAGGCGACCGTCACCCTCGGAGCGACCCCGACGCGCTGAGCCGACGCATCCGAGGGACATGTCCTGTCACACCCTGCCGTTCCCTGAGGGCGGCAGGGTGCGGCGCGCCGGGGGAGGATGCCCGCGCCCAGTCGACCCGGCCCGGCCCCAGGCGCCGGGCACCGTGGCCGAGGTGGGGGGCACCGTGCCCGAGGTGGGGGCGGGGGTCGACCACGACGGCGCCGCCTGGGGGCGCGGCCGAGGCTCCCGCGTAGCATCGGACCCTCATGGAGCCCGCCCTCATCATCCTCCTCGTCGTCGGTGTCCTGGCCGGCGTCACCCTTGCCCTCGTCGCCCCCCGCTTGAGGGGCCGGGGCCCCGAGCTGGAGCCGCCCGCGACCCGCCCCGTCGGTCGCGGTCCCGCGACCGTCGATCGGCCCGATGTCGAGGACGAGGTCGACGTCGAGCTCGGCGAACCTCCGGTCGCTCCGACCCCACCGGAGGTCTTGGCCCCGCTCAAGCCCTCCTTTCGCGAGCGGATTGGCAAGGCGCGAGGCACCGTCTCGGGGTACCTCGGCTCGATCCTCTCTCGCTCCGCGATCGATGCCGAGACGTGGGACGAGCTCGAGGAGGCCCTGATCCGAGCCGATGTCGGTGTGGGACCCACCACCGACATGCTCGACGCGGTGCGGACGCAGGTGAAGGCGGAGGGGGTCGACACCCCCGCAGCGCTGCTCGAGGCGGTCAAGGACGAGATGAAGCGCCGCCTCCACGTCGCCGATCGCTCGCTCCACGCCGATGAGGGCAAGACGAACGTCTGGCTCTTCGTCGGGGTCAACGGGGTGGGCAAGACGACCACCATCGGCAAGCTCGCCAAGCTCGAGGCCGAGGTCGGACGCACCGTCGTGATGGCCGCCGGCGACACCTTCCGCGCCGCCGCCGCCGAGCAGCTCGGCACCTGGGCCGAGCGTGCCGGCGCCACCCTGGTGCGCGGCGCTGAGGGGGCCGATCCGAGCTCGATCATCTTCGACGGCATCACCAAGGCGGCCGCCATGGGTGCGGACCTGGTGCTGGCCGACACCGCCGGTCGCCTCCACAACAAGACCAACCTCATGGACGAGCTGCGCAAGGTTCGCCGGGTCGCGGGCAAGGAGCCCGGCCACGTCACCGAGACCCTGCTGGTGCTCGACGCCACCACCGGCCAGAACGGCCTGGCTCAGGCCCGGGTCTTCACCGAGGCGGTCGAGGTCACCGGCGTGGTGCTGACCAAGCTCGATGGCTCGGCCAAGGGCGGCATCGTGCTCGCCATCCAGGCCGAGCTGGGCATCCCCGTGAAGCTCGTCGGCCTGGGCGAGACGGTGGACGACCTCATCGCCTTCGACCCCGACGAGTTCGTCGACGCCCTCTTCTCCGCCCCTTGAGGACCCTCCGCACCGGGCTTTGCCCCACGGCCCCACGCCATCTCTCGCACACGGTTCGGACGAGGTGGGTACGGTCGCGACCATGTTGCTCTTCCGTCTGCTCTTCTCGCCGGTGAAGGTCGTGCTGCTCGTGGCACGGATCATGGGCTACAACCGCTTCGTGGTGTTCCTGCTCGGCGTCGGCGTCGGCCTGCTGGTGGCGCCCACGACCGGCGCCGAGATGCGGGCCCGGCTGCGCGCCCAGATCGAAGCCCGCATGGACGGGTCCTCGGAGCCCCTCGCCCCCGCCGACCTGGTGGCACCCGGCGCGTCGGGGTGACCGGCGCGCGTCCAGTAGCGTCACCGGTCGCATGTTCGACGGACTGACAGACCGCTTCGAGGGGATCTTCACCCGCCTGCGCGGCAAGGGCCGCCTCGGGGAGGCCGAGGTCGACGAGGTTCTCCGGGAGATCCGACTGGCCCTCCTCGAGGCCGACGTCAGCTTCACCGTGGTCCGGGGCTTCGTCGCCCGGGTGCGCGAGGCCTGTCTGGGCCTCGAGCTGCACGGGGCCCTGAACCCGGCCCAGCAGGTCATCGACATCGTCCACCAGGAGCTCATCGCCACCCTGGGCGGCGAGACGCTGCGCATCACCTATGCGGGCAAGCCGCCGACGGTGATCTTGATGGCCGGCCTCCAGGGCTCGGGCAAGACCACAACGTCGGCCAAGCTGGCTCGTTGGTTCAAGGCCCAGGGCCGCAACCCGATGCTTGTCGGCGCCGACCTGCAACGCCCGGCCGCCGTCGAGCAGCTGCGCACCCTCGGCGCCCAGGTCGACGTGCCGGTGGTGTCGAAGGACGGCGCCGTGGGCGGCGAGGGCGGTGATCCCGTTCCGGTGGCCCAGCACGCCATCGCCGAGGCTCGACGGCTGGGGCGCGACGTGGTCATCGTCGACACCGCTGGTCGCCTGTCGATCGACGCCGAGCTCATGGATCAGGTCCGGCGGATCGCGGACGTGACCCAGCCGCACTACACGTTCCTCGTCGTCGACGCCATGACCGGACAGGACGCCGTCACCACGGCGGAGAACTTCCACTCCACCCTCGAGCTCGACGGCGTGATCCTCACCAAGCTCGACGGTGACGCCCGCGGTGGCGCCGCCCTGTCGGTGAAGGAGGTCGTGGGTCGCCCGATCGCCTTTGCCTCCAACGGGGAGAAGCTGGCCGACTTCGACCTGTTCCACCCTGATCGGCTGGCCGGTCGCATCCTGGGCATGGGCGACGTGCTCACCCTCATCGACCGGGCCAAGGAGCACTTCGACGAGGACCAGGCCGAGGAGGCCGCCTCGCGCCTCATGGAGGGGCAGTTCACCTTCGAGGACTTCCTCTCCCAGATGCAGCAAGTGAAGAAGATGGGGCCGATCTCGGGCCTCATCGGGATGCTCCCCGGTGTGCCCAAGGAGCTCCGCAACACCGAGATCGACGACAACGAGCTCGGTCGCGTCGAGGCCATGATCACCTCGATGACCCGCGAGGAGCGCGTGCGGCCCGACATCATCGACGGGTCGCGCCGCCAGCGCATCGCCAACGGCAGCGGGGCCAACGTGACCGAGGTCAACGCCCTGCTCGACCAGTTCCGGCAGATGCAGAAGATGATGAAGGGCTTCGGGATGGGCCCGAAGAAGAAGAAGACCGCCAAGAAGGGCAAGAAGGGTGGGCGCGTGACCCCCAAAGGTGGCCACCCGAAGGGTGGGCGCCCGGTGGGCACCGTGCCCGGCCTGGGTGACCCCAACGCTCCAGAGTTCCGGCTGCCGGGCCTCTGAGGATGGAGATCAAGATGTCAGATCGCTCTCGTCGGCCGCGCTCGTTGCGCTGGGCGGCACCCGCCGTGGCCGTCATCGTCCTGATGGCCGCGTGCTCGGGATCGACCGACGACGACGACGCCGCCCCACGCGACGACGCCACGACGGATGACGCGACGACGGATGACGCGACGACGGACGACGCGACGGCGAGCGGCGAGCCGGCGGGTGAGGCCACCGTGGCCGTCGAGGAGAACCCCAACAGCGTGCTGAGCGCCGTGGTCCGGGTCGAGTCCGACACGCCGAGCCGGGCCGGCCTCACCGCGGTGGCCGACGACCACGAGGTCGCGATCGCCGCCGGTGAGTCACCGAGCGAGGAGCACGAGCTGGCACTGGTGGGCCTGCGGCCCGAGACCGACTACGAGGTGAGCGTCGAGGCCGTCGACGAGGCTGGTGATCCGCTGGATGCCGGCGACCCGATCGCCTTCAGCTCCGGCCCGCTTCCCGGGGACTTCCCCCCGATCGAGCTCGAGGCCGACCCCTCCCGCATGGCCGAGGGCCTGACCCTGCTCAGCCTCAAGCCCTGGGGCGCACCGACCAACGGCCAACCGGTGCCCGAGCAGTCCGAGGATCGTCCGAGCGGGTACCTGGCGGTGGTCGACGGTGAGGGCTTCGTCGTGTGGTACCACGCCACCGAGCTCGGCGTGCTCGATGCCCGCCAGGTCGACGGCGGCTTCATGTACACCTACGACGACACGGTGGTGCACGAGGTCGACCTGCTCGGCCGACTCACCAACGAGCTGGCCGGTCGCGTCGCCACCGACATCGCCCCGGCCGACTTCCTCGGTCGGCAGCGCGCCACCGCAGAGGCCACGCCGATGGACACCGACAGCGCCCACCACGACGCCGGACCCATCCCCAACGGAAACCTGCTGCTCCTCTCCACCGAGCTGCGCGAGCTGACGGGGCCGCCGCAGTGCGACGAGGACACCGCCGAGGTCACCTACCCGATCATCTCCGATGTGGTCGCCGAGGTCGCGCCCGACACCGGCGAGATCGTCGGAGAGTGGTCGCTGGCCGACATCTACGACCCCTTCGAGCGGCCCGGTGAGCAGCTGTGCATCATCGGGGCGCCGTTTGCGCCGCCGAACTACTTCTACCCCGTCGAGGAGGCGCGCGATTGGACCCACGGCAACTCCGTCGTCCTCGACGAGGAGCGCAACGCCCTCATCGTGTCGCTGCGGCACCTCAACGCCGTGCTCGCCATCCGCTACCAGGACGACGACGACGGGCCGGCGGGCGAGCTGATCTGGGAGATCGGTCCTGACGGCACCCTGCCCCTCGAGGGCGAGCCCAGCTACTACCAGCACGCGGCCGAGGTGCTCGACGGCGGCGAGATCCTCGTCTACGACAACGGCAACAGCCGCCCGGGCGCGGCGGTCGGCGGCGAAGGTGACCCGCCCTACAGCCGAGCGGTCATCTACGAGGTCGACGACGCCAGCGACGATGAGGGCGAGTGGTCCGCCCGGCAGGTGTGGGAGCACAGGCTCGACAACGAGGAGGGCCTACCGGTCTTCACCGCGTTCCTCGGTGATGTCGACGAGCTCGACAACGGCAACGTGCTCGTCACCCACGGCGCCATCGCCGATGACCGGGGCGTGCTCAGCGCTCGGATCGTGGAGGTGACACGCGACGGTGACACCGACGACGAGGTCGTGTTCGACCTGCGCGTCGGCGACGGTACCGAAGGCTGGACCGTCTACCGGTCCGAACGCTTCGCCTCTCTCGTCCCCGAGCCCTGACGCCACCCGTCCGGGGGCCGGGGTCGTCGCGAGCACCAGGGTGCCGTGCTCGGAGGTCCGGCTGTCGCACGCCCCGGCTACTCTCGCGGCTGTCGGTTCCACCTGCTCAGTGCGAGGTGGCGGTCATGGTCCCCGCGTGACCCGATTCTCGGGCCGCAGTCGACTGATCAGCCGCCCCGGCACCCACCAGCAGCTCAACGGCCTCTCGCCCTGACCTGCGGCATCGCCCGTCGGCGCACCCTGCACCGATACGGTCCGGGCCGTGAGGACAGTGGAGCTTCGACCGTGAGATGCTCTACTCTCGAACCTGTGTTCGTGACAGGCGGCCGCCATGACCTGGGCCCGACAGCTCACCCTCCTCGAGGACTTGAGATCGCCCCTGATCCCGGCGCGGACTGCGGTGAGGTCTTCACCCGGCGCTGGATCGTCGATCTCATCCTCGACCTCGTGGGCTACACGCCTGACCGGGATCTCGGGTCTGAGGTCCTCATCGAACCCTCCTGCGGGACCGGGGCCTTCCTCGTCCCCGTCGTCGAGCGGCTCATCCAGTCGGCCGCCGCGCACGGCAGAGACCTGCGCGTTCTGGGACCGGCCATCCGGGCGTTCGACCTGCTCGACGCCAACGCCGAGCTGGCCCGCAAGGCAACGGCCCACCAGCTGATCGTCGAACGGCTGACCGAGGACGAGGCTGACACCGTCGCCGCCGAGTGGGTCACGACCGGGGACTTCCTGCTCCACCGCCACGACCAGGCAGGCGCCGACTACGTGGTCGGGAACCCCCGGTACATTCGCCTGGAGAACGTGCCTCGGCCGATCATGGACTCCTATCGGCGCATCTGCCCGACCATGCGAGGCCGGGCCGACGTCTACGTCGGGTTCATCGAGCGGGGCCTGGAGCTCCTCAAGCCGGGTGGGGCGCTGTCGTTCATCTGTGCCGACCGGTGGATGCGCAATCGGTACGGCGCTGACCTCCGTGAGGTGATCACCAGCCGCTACGCCGTCGACACGGTCATCGCCATGCACGACGTCGACGCCTTCGAGCACGAGGTGTCGGCCTATCCGGCCATGACGACCGCGAGGCCGTCGTTGTGGAGGATGTCGCGACAGAGCCAGCCGTCGTATCGGTCCTGAGGGACCAGGTCCCCGCGGACCTGGGCGCGGACCGCTTCTTCGAGATCCTCATCTCCACCGCACTCGACGGCATGCCCGTTGCGGTGTACCCGACAGTGCGGGACCGTCGCGCGCGGGCACGGCGTGAGACGGGAACTTGATGGTCGTCCTCAGCGGTACTTGGCCGTCCCCCTCGGTGGATCTGCGCAGCGTCGCTGGTCGCAGGTGGATGTGTCGATCTCCGGGAGACGCGACATGTCGTGGTGGGGGGGGTTCGATGAGGCGATGAAACCTCCGGGCGGGGGCCCGGTTCGCCCGGCCTACTTGAACCGGGCCCGTCCCAGCGGGCACCATTGCTGGTCGGCCCCCTGCGGGCGCCTCGGACGACCGGGCGTCGTGGGCGGGCGCACCGTTCGTGCGTCCTGAGATGACCGGCCGACGTCTTCAACAGAGAGAGAACCGAATCGTGGTGAAGCTCCGTCTCATGCGGATGGGCAAGAAGAAGCAGCCGACGTACCGCCTGGTGGCGGCCGACAGCCGCTCGCCGCGCAACGGTCGGTTCATCGAGATCGTGGGCACGTACCAGCCCCGTCGCGAGCCGTCGACTGTGCGGATCGACAACGTCAAGGCCGTCGAGTGGCTCCGCAAGGGCGCCCAGCCCACCGAGCGGGTCCAGAAGCTGCTCGTCGCCTCGGGCGCCTGGAAGCACTTCGAGGACGGCACCGAGCCTGAGCCCCTGGCTCCCGCCGGCCCCGACGACCGGCCCGTCGCCGTTCCCGCTGAGGCATCGTGAGCGAGCGAACCGGGCTGGACCTGATCCAGGGCGACATGGTGCACCGATGAGCGAGCGCCGCGAGCGAACCAGACGGTATGGGCTCATCGCCGGTGGAGCGTGCGGAGCCGGCAGCGCTCATCGGTGCCCGGCGATGGGGACCCGGCTGGACCTGACCCAGGGCGACATGGTGCAGCGATGAGCGACGTCGAGAACGAGACCGCTGAGGACGACGCCGTCTCCGGCGACGCCCTGGCGACCGACGACAGCGATCGCGCCCTTCCCTCGGCGACCGCGGTTGCCGTGCTCGAGTACCTGGCCCGCGCCCTGGTCGCGAGCCCCGACGAGGTCCGCGTCGAGGTCGACGACCGCGACGGGCTCACCCTCAACGTCTACGTCGCCGACGGTGACATGGGCCGGGTGATCGGTAAGCGGGGCCGGGTGGCCAACGCCGTCCGCTCGGTGGGCCGGGCGGCGGCGGCGCGCGACGGCCAGTCCGGCGTCGCCATCGAGTTCGTCGACTAGGTCGATGGCTCCCCCCGCGGAGCTGCTCGAGGTCGGGCGGATCGACAAGGCCCACGGCCTGCGCGGCGATGTGATCGTCACGCTCACCACCGACCGCACCGAGCGCCTCGATCCGGGCTCGCGACTGTGGGTGGGCGACGATGAGCTCGAGGTCGTGGCCTCGACCCGCCACCAGCACCGCTGGATCGTCGACTTCGTCGGGCTCAACAGCCGCGAGGACGCGGACGCGCGACGCGGCTCGGCCCTGCACGCCGAGCCCCTCGACGCGTCCGACGGCGCCCTCTGGGTGCACGAGCTCGTCGATGCTGCGGTTGTGCTCCCCGACGGCACCGAGGTCGGGACGGTCAGCGCCGTGCAGGACAACCCCGCCCACGAGCTGCTGGTGCTGGACACCGGGGCCCTGGTGCCCGTCGTGTTCGTGAGCGACGCCTCGGGCCTGCCCGACCAGGTCGTGATCGACCCGCCTGACGGGCTGCTCGACGCCGACCTCCTCGGCCGGTAGGGGCGGACCGGTGCGGATCGACGTCTTCACCATCTTCCCGGCCATGGTCGAGGGCTTCGCCGGGCTCAGCCTGCTGGGCCGGGCCCGCGAGCGTGGTGTGCTCGAGGTGCGGGTGCATGACCTGCGCGCCGGCACCGACGACCCGCACCGCTCGGTCGACGACGCGCCCTTCGGCGGTGGTGCGGGCATGGTGCTGCGGGCTGAGCCGATCGCCCGGGTGGTCGAGGCGGTGGATGCGCCGCGCCCGCTGCTGTTGCTGGGCCCCGGCGGTCGCCGCCTCGACCAGGACCGAGCCCGGGAGCTGGCCGCCGGCGGAGGCTTCTCCCTGCTCTGCGGCCGTTACGAGGACGTCGATCACCGGGTCCGCGCCCACCTCATCGACGGCGAGCTGTCGGTGGGCGACTACGTGCTCGCCGGGGGCGAGGTGGCGGCCATGGTGACCCTCGAGGCCGTCGGGCGCCTCGTGCCCGGGGTGATGGGCAACGAGGCCTCGGCCGACGAGGAGTCCTTCGCCGCCGGCCTGCTCGAGTACCCGCAGTACACCCGGCCGGCGGAGTGGAGGGGTCGGGCCGTGCCCGAGGTGCTCCGCTCGGGTGACCACGCCCGCATCGCCCGCTGGCGCCACGCCCAGGCCCTGCACCGCACGGTGGCGCTGCGGCCCGACCTCATCGCCGCACGAGGCGGGCTGAGCGCCGCGGAGGCCGAGGCCCTCGCCGAGTTCCCCGCCGCCGAGGGCGTCGCCGGCCCCGACAGCCCCGACCTCCGGGTCGGCTTTCTCCCTCAGGAGGTGGACGGCTAACGTCATCGGTCGCCCCTGAGCCGGGTCCTCTGGCTCTGGTGAGACCTCTCGCCGCCCCGACCCTCCCAAGGAGTGCGCGCGCCATGAACCGCCTCGACGTCGTCGACACCGCAACCATTCAGACCAGCAAGGGGGCTCGCACCGACGAGGTGCCCGACTTCCAGGCCGGCGACACCCTCAAGGTCCACGTGCGCGTCGTCGAGGGCAACAAGGAGCGGGTCCAGGTCTTCCAGGGCGTCGTGATCCGCCGGCAGGGCGCCGGCGTGCACGAGACCTTCACCGTGCGCAAGGTCAGCTACGGGGTGGGCGTCGAGCGCACCTTCCCGCTCTACACCCCGAACGTGGCCCGGATCGAGGTCGTCACGCGCGGCGACGTGCGGCGGGCCAAGCTCTTCTACCTCCGTGACCGGGTCGGCAAGGCGGCCAAGGTCAAGGAGAAGCGCTTCCGCTGAGGGGTTGGCGCGGTGGTGGACCGACGGCGCTCCGACGACCGCGTGCCGAGACCTGATCCCCGACGGATCCTCGGAACCCGGGGCGAGGACCAGGCCGCGGAGTGGTACGTCGCCCAGGGCTGGACGGTGTTGGCCCGCAACTGGCGCGCCGGCCGCCAGGGCGAGATCGACCTTATCGTGGAGCGTCGCGGCGTGGTCGTGGTCTGTGAGGTCAAGACCCGTCGGACCGCGGCCTTCGGGGTGCCCGCCGAGGCGGTGACCCCGGCCAAGCAGGCCCGCATCCGGCGTCTGGCGGCGGCGTGGCTGGCGGAGAACGGGGTCCGCGCCCGTGAGGTCCGTTTCGACGTGGTGGCGATCCTGGGCGGGGAGATCGAGGTCATCGAGGCCGCGTTCTGACCATCGGTGGCAGTCGGACCGGCGCCGGCGCTACGGGCTGGGGGTGCGCTCGGTGACCGTGGACGGGTCGATCTCCAGGTGCTGGTAGAGGTTCTTCGCGAAGCGGTGCCCGGTGCGCTCCATGCTCTCGGCCATGACCTTCTCGACAGCACGGCGCGACAGGCTCGGCAGCGGCAGGTCGACCCAGATGGTGATGTCGATGAAGAGGCGGGTGAGCCCGTCACCGAGGTCCTCGAGCGTGTAGACGCCGTTGGCCCCCGCCTTCTCCGTCGCTCCGCTCGGCGGGTCGTGCTCGAAGTCGATGCGTTCGAGGTCGACGAAGGTCATGCGCTCGGAGAAGGAGGGGGCGACCTTGGCGCCCAGGGCGGAGATGCCCGAGAGCTGCCAGCACCAGAGGTCACCGTTCGCCCGGATCGCCTTGATCAGCGGGGTGAACCGGGCGAGCAGATCCGGGTCCGAGAGCACCGACCAGATGGCGGCGCGGCTGGCGGGCACGTCGGCCTCGGACAGGTTGCGGCTCTCGAAGCGGGTCACGGGACCTCCTCGCCCAGGGGAGCCTGGACGGTGGTGGTTGGGGTGGGCGTGGGGAGCGGGTGGCGGGCCTCGGCGACGGTCTCCTCGTCGTGGTCCGGGCCGTCGCAGCCCTTCAACGGCCAGACGAAGGTGAGCACGGCGGTCCACAGGACGTGGGCGACGGTGGGGGCGACGAGTCCCTCACGCCACCAGAACAGCACTCCCCAGATCGTGCCGCCGAGGAGGGCGGCGAGCATCAGGGCCCACTTGCGCTCGACCAGCTGCACCGCGGTGTAGGCGACGATGGCGACGAGCAGCCCTACCCGGTCCTGCACGTAGCCTCGGAAGAACAGCTCCTCGGCGATGCCCATGGCCGTGATGGCCCCGACCATGGAGGCCACGTGCCTGCGGTCGCGGATGGCGTAGAGGTCGTTGATCTGGGCGAGGAACGACGGGAACAGGCGGCACAGCACCGCGTGCCCGATGTGGGTGGCCACCAGCCAGGCGCCGCCGACGCCCAACCCCGTCCCGACCTCGAGCGGGGTGAGGGGCCCGACCACGTGGTCCAGGCGGTCGGTGGCGACCAGGGCCGCGACCGAGAAGGCCGAGAGCACGGCGGCGCCGATCCAGGTCCGCGTCCAGAGGCCGTGGCGGGGCAGGGCGAAGAGGAAGGCCCACACCGCCACGGCGATCAGCAGTCCGACAGCGAGCAGCACTGAACGGCCCTACCCATGTGCGTGGCTTCACAACATCGGGGTAGGGGCTCGTGATGCAGATCTTGCTCACCGGATCGAGCGGCGCGGTCGGCCGTGAGCTCGCCGCCGCCCTCGAACTCGCAGGTCATGAGGTCGTGGCCGCCACCCGATGCCCGCACGACCACGTCGGCCCGGGGCGAGCTGTGACCTTTGACCTCGACGATGTCGAGATGGTTCCCGAGGGCGCTCTGGCCGGAGCCGACGCCGCGTACTACCTGGTCCACGCCCTCGACCGCCGCGACGTCGTCGCCGTCGACCGGGCACGGGCCGAGCGCTTCGCGGCGGCGTGGGGGGCCGACCGACCGGTCGTCTACCTCGGTGGGCTCGGCCCCCGCGACTCGCCCTCGCCGCACCTGCGGTCGCGTCACGAGGTGGGTGACATCCTCCGGGCCCGGTGTCGGGCTGTCGAGCTGCGAGCCTCGATCGTGATCGGGCCCCGCAGCCTCAGCTTCCAGCTGCTGCGGACGCTGTCGTGCGTGGCCGGCCTGTCGCCGCTGCCGCTGCTCGTGCCCGACGCCGCCCGGGTCCTCACCCAGCCCATCGCCCAGCTCGAGCTGACCGCAGCGCTGGTCTCGGCCCTCGACGTCGCCCCGGGGTCCTACGACATCGGAGGACCAGAGGTGCTGAGCTTCGGGGCCCTCATGGAACGCACCGCCCGGGCCCAGGGCCGCACCGTCCGGGCCTGGCCCGCCGTCCCGATCGGCGCCGACTGGTTCGGCCCGCTGGCGTCGCTGGTCGCCGGCGTCGACCCGTGGGCCACCACGGCGCTGTTCGCAAGCATGGCCACCGAGACGGTGGTCGACGACGCCCGCCGGCCTCCCGGTGCCGACGGCACGGGCACCGACCTCGACACCGCCCTGGCCGCCGCCCTCGCGGCGTCGTGAGCCTCCGGTTGCAGGTGTCGAGGGGGCGGGCGGCTCGATACCGTCGCGACATGGTTGACGATGCAAGTGCTTCCGAGGCCGAGCAGGAACCGGGGGTGTATGTGATCGACGGCGGCTCCTTCGAGCGCGACCAGCGCTACCTCGACGCCCGCATCACCCCCGACAGCGCCGAGTGGCCGGTCGAGGGCGGGCGCTATCGGCTCGTCGTGGCCCGGGCCTGCCCCTGGGCGAACCGGGCGATCATCGTGCGTCGCCTGCTCGGCCTCGAGGACGTGCTCTCCATGGGGGTGTGCGGCCCGACCCACGACGCCGACAGCTGGACCTTCGACCTCGACCCGGGCGGCGTCGACCCCGTGCTCGGCATCCCCCGCCTCAAGGACGCCTACGAGCGAGCCGTGCCCGGCTACCCACGAGGCATCACCGTCCCCGCCATCGTCGACGTCCCGAGCGGCGCGGTGGTCACCAACGACTTCGAGCAGATCACCCTCGACCTGTCGACCGAGTGGACGCGCTTCCACCGCGACGGTGCGCCCGACCTCTACCCGAAGGCCCTTGGCGGCGAGATCGACCAGGTGATCGAGGACATCTTCCGCGACGTGAACAACGGCGTGTACCAGTGCGGCTTCGCCGGCTCCCAGGAGGCGTACCAGGAGGCTTACGACCGCCTCTTCGGTCGCCTCGACCAGCTCACCGGGCGCCTCGCCACCCAGCGCTACCTGGTGGGCGACATGATCACCGAGGCCGACGTACGCCTGTTCACCACCCTCGCCCGCTTCGATGCCGTCTACCACGGCCACTTCAAGTGCAACCGCCAGAAGCTCGTGGAGATGCCGGTCCTGTGGGCCTATGCCCGCGACCTGTTCCAGACCCCCGGCTTCGGCGACACCACCGACTTCGACCACATCAAGCGCCACTACTACTGCGTGCACACCGACATCAACCCCACCGGCATCGTCCCCGCGGGGCCCGACCTGGGCGGCTGGCTCACGCCCCACGGCCGCGAGGAGCTCGGTGGCCGTCCCTTCGGCGACGGCACCCCTCCCGGCCCGGTCGCGGAGGGTGAAGAGGTCCCACCGGCGCACCGCGCGGGCTGAGGTCGACTCGGATCCGCCGCCGGCGCCGCCGGTGCGGTCCTGTCGCGGCAGGGCGTCGCATCCGGCGCCCGAGCACGACACGACCGAACACTGGCCGTTGGCGAGGGAAGAGCGCTCGCCACCACTGCCCGCTGAGATCAGCAGAGCTCGTCGCGAGCGTCGGCCGGGGCGGGCGGCACCACCAGCCGGGTCAGCCCCGGTGCGCGCCAGAGGTTCGACAGCGCCCGCCCGGGCGTGAACGGCTCGGTGGTGGCGTTGCGCAGCTCGCGCAGGGGCTCGCAGTCCAGCACCTCGCGAGCGATGGCCACGTCCTCGTCGAAGCGGTCGCCCCGCGACTCGTGGAGCGGGGTGGCGAGCCCGTCGCCGCCGAACACCTCGGGGTCGACCGGCCCGGTCGCGACACGCGCCGCCAGCCACGCCTTGGGGATCGGCTTCTCGTGGCCGATGAACCCGGGCCGGTCGATCCGGAAGCGGGCGGTGAGGGGATCGTCCAGGCCGAGGCGGTCGATGACGTGGACGTCGGGGCCGAACGAGTACCCCGTGACCCCGACACCGAACTGGGCGGTGGCGGGGGTGGGCAGCCGGGGCGGGGCCGCAACGTCGAGGACCGTGATGCCCACCACGACGGGCCCGGCGGTGATCGCCTGCTCCGCCCGGCTGCCCCTGCCCCAGCGCTGATCGCGGGCGGTGACGGGCTGCTCCTCACCAAGGGCTCCGGCAGGGCGAACAGCGGCGGCAGCAGGAGCCGGGCGTGGGCGTGTCGCCCCCCGGCCCGCACCAGGTAGACGAGGTGGAGCACGGCGGCGACGGGCGACACCGCCACCGCCACCCGCTGACGGGCCGGAAGGCGGCGAGTGGCCGTGGCGGCCCGCACCAACAGCCCGAGCACCGGCGCCCGCGGGCCCGCCGAGCCCGTCGACGAGGGCGCGGGGCGAGGGGCGTCTCGTCGGCAGTGGCATCGGGCGGCGACCCTATTGGGTCAGGACCGGTCGCCCCGGGCCCCGACGGACCTCAACGGGGGCGGCGGCGGTGACGGCGTGACCAGCAGGAGCGGTGCCAGTGGCGGCGGTCGTCGGGGTCGAGCAGCGGCACCACCACGAGGTGGCCGGTGCCCTCGCCGATGATGCTGTGGCACCCCGGGCAGGTGTAGGCCTTGACGGCCTGGTAGGGCTGGATGGTGCGCACCTCGACGGGCACCCCGTCGAGGTCGTCGGTGGTGGTCGTCGTCGGGCCCGATGTCCACTCCGGCAGGCGGGGACGGGGCCGGCGTCGGGAGCCGGGGTTCGAACGGGCCTTCTTCACCGGCACGTCACCCGAGCAGGGCCCAGGCGACCAGGGCCAGGCACACCAGCAGGGCGCCGGCGACCAGGACGTAGTCGGCGGGCCCCTTGCGCGTCTGGCGGTGCGGGTTGAAGCCCATGGACGTCAGTATCGTGCCGGCCATGCCCGACCCGCACTTCGAGGCCATCCGCGTTGCCCGCACCGGCGGGGTGGTGACCATCACCCTCGACCGGCCTGAGCGCAAGAACGCCCTCAGCCACGGCATGGTCGAGGAGCTGACCGAGGTGCTGACGGCGGTGACCGACGACTCCGACGCACGCGTCATGGTGGTCACCGGCGCCGGCGACGCGTTCTGCTCCGGCGCTGACCTCACCGGCCTCACCGGTGAGGACGCCGCCAACGGGCTGGCCCACATGCGCCAGATCCACCGCCTCGCCTCGTTGCTGCACGAGGTCCCGCAACCGACGATCGCCCGCATCAACGGCGTCGCCGCGGGTGCGGGGCTCAACCTGGCCCTGGGCTGCGACCTCACCGTGGCCTCCACCGAGGCCCGCTTCTCGCAGATCTTCGCCCGTCGGGGGCTGTCCACCGACTTCGGTGGCGCCTGGCTGCTACCCCGCCTCATCGGCCTCCACCGGGCCAAGGAGCTCGCCCTCTTCGGCGAGGTCGTCCCCGCGGCCGAGGCCGAGCGCCTCGGATTGGTGAACCGGGTGGTGCCGCCCGGCGAGCTCGATGCCGTGGTCGACGAGTGGGCGGCGCGCCTGGCCGCCGGGCCGCCGATCGCCCTCACCCAGACCAAGCGCATGTTGAACCGGTCCTTCGAGACGTCGTGGGAGGCGCAGCTCGAGGCCGAGTCCACCGCCCAGGCCTACAACTTCTCCACTCGCGACACCGCCGAGGCCATGCGCGCCTTCTTCGAGAAGCGCACCCCGGAGTTCGGCGGCCACTGACCCTTCGGGGCCCCGGGCTCCCACGGACCCACTTCCTCGGTCGCCCCGCCGATCCGGGCGGGAGCGACTACTGGGCCGGCCGGCTCGGTGCCGGCACTCCACGCTCGACTGTCGCCTCCGGCATCGTGCGGTCCGGCGAGTCCTACCGGGCGATGGTCGACGACGCCTACCAACGCTTGCTCGATCGTCCCGCTGACGCCGACGGTCGCGCCCACTTCAGCGGCGTGGCCGCGGAGGCAGGCATCGAGGCCGTGGAACGAGCCATGCTCCGTTCCGACGAGTACCAGCAACAGGCCGGCGACACCCTGGTCGACGCGCTGTACCGCGACATCCTCGACCGCCCGTCCGACCCCGCCGGTCGCGACCACTGGAACGCCGAGCTCGACGCCGGGCTGTCGGTCGACGGGCTGGTGCGAGCCCTGATCGGCAGCGACGAGGGGCTCCGGCGCCAGGTCCGCCTGGCGTACGAGCGCTACTTGGACCGGCCCGCGGACGACGGCGGCCTGGCCTACTGGGCCGGTCAGTTCCGGGCCGGGCTCAGCCGCATCGACATGTGGACGAGGATGGCCGCCAGCGCCGAGTACGTCAGCCGCGTCTGACTCTGACCCACTGGTCGACCACGACAGCTCGTCGCCTCGCCGAGCCGGCCCGAGGGCGCTCAGCTCACCCGGCCTTCGGTGAGGCCGCAACGGATGATCTCGTCGACGGTTCGGTCAGGTTCGTGGTCGGAGGTGTCGAGCCACAGTCCGATGCGAGGCGTCTCGGCGCGCAGGGCAGCGTCGAGGTCGGCGATGCCGTCGGGCCCATGCCGATACGCGACCTTCTCTCGGGAGGCTTCGCGGGCGGCGACGACCGCCGGATCCGGCGCGAGGACGACGACGACGAGAGGTCGGGACCGGATGGCCTCCACGTACTCGGTCAGCACCGCACCGATGACGACGTCCTGGACGACCACCGCGAAGCCCGCCGCGTGGAACGTGTCCGCCGTCGCCGCTCCCAGCCGATAGCGGAGTCGTAGCTGACGCCAGGCTTCCGCGGACGGCGAGGATGTCATCTCCTGCCGTCCGGCGACGACCATGCGCCGGAACACATCGCCCTTCACGTGCACGCCGCTCTCGAACCGCGATGCGAGCCGCTCGGCCACCGTTGACTTGCCGGCCGCCGAGATCCCGGTGATGAGCACCACCGGCTGTGCCGCGAGCAGGGACATGTCAGCGCGCGACGGCATGCCCGCCATGATCAGCGATCCGTCACGGCCGAGACGACTGAGTTGATTCCTAGGATCACGCCGTGAGCCGAACTCTCCCCCTCCGGCCAGAGCACCCGCCGGACGATGCAACGGTCGTCCTGCGTGCAGGGGTGATGGCCGCGGAGGTGGTGCGCCGAGCGGCCGAGCGAACCTTCGACGCGTATGCGGTCTACCGGGTCTCGCTGGAGGGTGTTATCGGCCAGACCGTCCTCGACGCGTGTCGGGGTGAGCGAGTCGCTGCCTACCGCCAGATCCGGCTGTCGACCTTCGGGCGGCTCCGAAGGGCAGGGTTTGCGCTGCTCGCCACCTTCGGCGCTCCGCACTTCACCGTGGTTCTCCCGGACCTCAGCGAGGTGACCCTTGCCCGCCTCGACGACTGCTTCGATGACCCGATCGTCAATCCTGCTGGGCCACCGCCGGGGTAGCCTTGCGGGTCATCGGAGGAGGACCGCAATGGCTGTCACGCCTGACCTGGCCGTCGACTTCATGGACATGACCAACGACCGACACCTCATCACGCGGGTTGTGGATGCTCGCGCCGGATATGTGCCCGTTGTCGGATCGTACGCCGTCGTGGGTGATGAGGGCGCCGCCCCGAAGGTCGCTCGCATCATGTCCATCGACGAGCGCGGGATCATCGACTTGGAGGTCCTGCCCGGGTCGGTCGAGGCCCACCGAGACCTGCTGGCGCTCGCCTGATCGGCTGCCGGGCCTTCTACGGTGAGGGTCGGCATTGGAACGCACTCGGTGAGCTCGGCCTCGACGGCACGGTGCGATCGGTGGCGGGCACAGTGTCGCTCGTCGATGACCTGTCGTCGTCGGTGGTGGTCGTGGCCTCGTCGTCGGCGGTCTGGCCAGGGTCGTGGTCGGAGGTGTCGAGCCACAGCCCCATGCGAGGCCTCTCCTCGCGCCGAGCGGCGTCCGCGCCTGAGCCCTGAGCCGGGTCAGCCTCAGCCCGGCGTTCGGGGCCATCATCTCGGACGGTAGGACTGAGACCGATGTTCCATGCGCACGACGTTGACTGACACGGCGTCATCGTCGATCCGATAGATGATCCTGTAGGCGCCCCGCCGTGCCGAGTGGTATCCCGTCAGCTCACGCTGCAGCGGCTTGCCGACGAGGCGAGGCCCGTCCAGCAGCGGGCCGACCATGAACTCGACCACGGCCGTTGCCACCCGGTCGGGCAACCGATGGAGCGATCGCTCGGCTGGGCCGGCGACCACGAGCGTCCATCGGCTCACGATCTCAGGTACTTGGCCCGCAGTTCGTCCACGGTGACCGAGTCACCCTGCTCGATGGCCCGCTCGGACCTGCGGATCTCCCGCATCGTGGCTGGGTTGGAGAGGATGTCCAAGGTCTCCTCGAGCGACTCCAGGTCGTGGGGGCTCATGATCACGGCAGCCGGCCGACCGTGCCGGGTCAGCACGATGCGATCGTGGTGTTGCTCGACGCCATCGACGATCTGAGACAATCGCTTCTTGATCTCGGCCAGCGGAAGCGTCAGATCCGACATGACCATGATCATAGTCACATCGGGGCCGCGACACTGACGGCCAGATCGTCTCGACGAGGGGTCGGGACCGGATGGCGTCCACGACGATCGCCACGGTATTCCTCGACCTGGCCCCGGACTCGTCCCCGAGGTGCCGCTCGGTCCCGGCGGCAGGGGACAGTCGTCAGCTCACATCGAGATGATGCCGGAGCGGCTCTCGGATGACCTCTGAGGTTCCGCGGTCGGATCGAGCACTCGGCAACGCCCAGGACTGGTTGTCGCACCCCCTGGGTAGGGTGCGGCCCACGCTCGTCGGCCGGTGTCAACGGCCCTCCGCTCGCACGCTGCGCGGCTCTCGTCCGCGCTGACCGCATCGGAGGGCCCCGTGCTCGCCACCGTCTCGTCCGCCACGATCCTCGGCGTCGAGGGTCGACCCGTAACCGTCGAGGTCCACGTCGGCCCAGGTCTGCCCGGCTTCACCGTGGTCGGCCTGCCCGACGCGTCGTGTCGTGAGGCGCGCGACCGGGTACGGGCGGCGATCCTCTGTTCGCAGCTCGAGTGGCCCAACCGCCGGGTCACGGTGAACCTGGCCCCGTCCTCGGAGCGCAAGGTCGGCAGCGGTCTCGACCTCGCCATCGCCCTGGCCGTGCTGGCCGCCACCGAGCAGGTGCCGAGCTCCGCGGTGCGCGACCTCGGGTGCCTCGGTGAGCTGGGGCTCGACGGCACGGTGCGGCCGGTGGCGGGCACCGTGTCACTCGTCGACGCCCTGTCGTCATCGGTGGTGGTGGTGGCTGCGTCGTCGGCGGCCGAGGCCCGCCTCGTCGGCCGGCACCAGGTGCGACCGATCGAGCGCCTCGGCGACGCCGTGCTCGCCCTCAGGGCCGAGGCGCCGTGGCCCGAACCTCCCGAGCCGCCGCAGGCGCCGCCCGAGCCGCCCCCGCCCGACCTGTCCGACGTGCGGGGCCAGCCCGTCGCCCGCCAGGCCCTCGAGATCGCCGCCGCCGGTGGGCACCACGTCCTCTTCGTCGGGCCGCCCGGCGCGGGCAAGACCATGCTCGCCCGTCGGCTGCCCGGCCTGCTGCCGCCGCTGGCGCAGCTCGAGGCGCTGGCCGCCACCCGGGTCTTCTCCGCCGCGGGGGTGGCGGTTCCTGGCGGTGGGCTCATCACCCGCCCGCCGTTCCGGGCCCCGCACCACTCCTCGACCATGGTGGCGCTGGTGGGGGGCGGCACCGCCGCACTGCGGCCCGGGGAGATGTCGCTGGCCACCGGTGGATGCCTCTTCCTCGATGAGCTGGGCGAGTTCCCGCCCTCGGTCGTCGACGCCCTTCGCCAGCCGCTCGAGGAGGGCGTCGTGAGGGTGGCCCGGGCCCGGGCATCGGTCACCCTGCCGGCCCGCTTCCTGCTCGTGGCGGCCACCAACCCGTGCCCGTGCGGCGAGGCCACCGAGCCCGGCGCCTGCCGGTGCTCCGATGCGGCCCGGGCCCGGTACCGGCGCCGGTTGAGCGGGCCGGTGCTCGACCGCTTCGACCTCCGGGTCGAGGTCCACCGCCCGGACCCGACGGCGCTGCTGTCGACCGAGCCCGGCGAGGCGACCCCCGCGGTGGCCGAGCGGGTGGCCCGGGCCCGTGCCGTCGCCGCCCACCGCGGGGTGGCGACCAACGCCGCCGTCCCGGGCGAGCGGCTCGACGCGGTCGCGCCCCTCACCCCGGGCGCCCGGCGCATGTTGGAGTCCGCCCTCCGCCAAGGCCGCCTCACCGCCCGCGGCCTGGCGCGGGTCCGGCGGGTGGCCCGCACCATCGCGGACCTCGACGGCCAGGATGGTGATGCCCCGCTCGGGGCCGAGCCGGTCGCGCTGGCCATGACCCTGCGCAGCGAGGCCAGCGGCTACCTGGAATCCGCGGCATGAGCGCCGTACAGCCTCCCGAGGCCGGCGCGATGCTCGGAACGCCGCCGCCGCCGCCGCCGCCGCCGCCGCCGACCACGCCGCACTCGGGGCCCTCTGATGGCCTGCCGGCGGCCGACCAGCGCCGCGACGCCGGTATCGGGCCCGAGCCCCGGTCGGAGCCGACCACGCTGCGCTCCGGGTCCTCTGAGGACCTACCGGCCGCGGCCTGGTGGGTGGCGCTCGCCGGTCTCCCCGGCATGGGGCCGGCCCGCCTGCGCGCCCTGTGGGACACGTCGTCGGGGCGCGAGGCCTGGCGCACCGTCGCCGCCGGTCGCGGTCACCTCGTGCCCGAGGTGGCAGCGGTGCTGGGCCGTACCGGCGCAGAGGTCTCCGAGCGTTGGGCCCGTGCCGCGCGCAGCCACGACGTGGCTGAGCGCTGGGAGGCCCACGCCGGGGTCGTCGTCACCGTGCTCGGCGACGCCCTGCACCCGGGGCGACTGGTCGACGACGTCGAACCCCCGGTCGTCCTGTTCGCCGCCGGCGATCTGGGGGCGGTGGCGGGGCCCACCGTGGCGGTGGTCGGCACCCGTCGCTGCACCCGGGCGGGCGCCGAGTTCGCCCACGAGCTCGGCGTCGCCTGCGCCGGGGCCGGAGTTCGGGTGGTGTCCGGGTTGGCCGTGGGCATCGACACCGCCGGCCACCGAGGGGCCCTCGCGGCCGGGCCCGGGGGTGCCCCACCCGTCGCCGTGGTCGGCAGCGGGCTCGACGTCGTCTACCCCGCCCGCAGCCGCGCCCTGTGGGCCGAGGTCGCCGATCGGGGGGTCGTGCTGAGCGAGTACCCGCTCGGCACCGAGCCGGCGCGGTGGCGGTTCCCGGCGCGCAACCGGCTGGTCGCGGCGCTGGCCGACGTGGTGGTGGTGGTCGAGTCCCCACGCTCGGGCGGCTCGATGTACACCGTCGACGAGGCCCTGCGGCGCGACCGCAAGGTTCTCGCTGTCCCGGGCTCGGTGCGGTCGGCGGCATCGGCCGGCACCAACTGGCTGCTCTCCCAGGGCGCAGAGGTGGCCTGCTCACCCGACGACGTCCTCACCGCCGCCGGTGTCACCGGGGCGGCGGCCGACGAGGGCACCCTGCTCGACCCCCGTCCGCGGCCCACCGGCGACGGCCGTCGCGTGCTCCGGGCCCTGGGGTGGGAGCCCGCGTCGCTCGACACGCTGGCCGGCCGCACCGGGCTCGGGCTCGGGGCCCTGGCCGTGGCGCTCGACGGCCTCGAGTCCGACCGGTGGGTCGACCGTGACACCGGGCGGGTCGAGAGGAGGTCCCGGCCATGACCGCCACCCTGGCCTGGCTGCTCCTTGTCCCGGCGGTCCTGGTGCTGCTGCTCACGGGGTGCCCGGGGAGGATCGGCTCCCGGGCCCGGGGGCGCCGGTACCGTGAGCGCGGTGGCATGGGAGACCGACACCTTCTTGCTCTCGCTCACCAGCGTGGGCCCGGCCACCGTCACCGCGTACCGCAGCGACCTGGCCCGGTTCACGACCTGGGCGGGGCGGCTCCGCCTGAACGGCCCCGAGGGAGTCGACCACCGCACGCTCCGGCGCTACCTGGCCTACCTGTCGTCCTGCGGGCTGGCGTCGCGCACCATGGCTCGCCACGCCAGCTCGCTGCGGCGCTACTTCGGCTGGGCCACCCGCACCGGGCGCATCGCCACCGACCCGTCGGTCGACCTCTCCGCCCCCCGCGGCGAGGCGCGCCTGCCCGAGGTGCTGCGCCACGACCAGATCGGCGAGCTCATGGCGGCTGGGCCCGATCCCGACGACCCGGGCGAGGCGGCATTCCGCCGGCGCGACGACGCCGTGCTGGAGCTGCTCTACGGCAGTGGCCTGCGCGTGTCGGAGCTCTGTGGCATCGACGTGGCGGCGCTCGACCTCGACCGAGGCCTGGTGATCGTGCTGGGCAAGGGGGCCAAGGAGCGCATGGTGCCCATGAGCGATCCCGCCGTGGCCGCGTTGCGGGCGTGGTTGCCCGTGCGCTCGGAGATGGTCGGCGGGGCCGACCCCGGCGTGGTGTTCGTCAACCGGCGGTTGAAGCCCCTCACGCCTCGCGACGTGCGCCGGGTGCTCGACCGCCGCTCGCCCACGATGACCCACCCCCACGCCTTGCGCCACAGCTTCGCCACCCACCTGCTCGATGGTGGCGCCGACCTCCGCGTGGTGCAGGAGCTGCTCGGCCACGCCGACCTGGCCACCACGCAGATCTACACCCATGTCAGCCGCGAACGGCTCCGGCGGGTGCACACCGAAACACACCCTCGCGCCTGATCCCGCCCGGCGGTGCGTCAGCGCACCGTCGCGGCGCCGGACCCGGTGTCGACGGCGTGGAGCCGCCGCCCTCCGCCCGCCCTGGGCCCCCCGCCCGCGGCGGGGAACCACCGTCCACCGCCCGCGCCGGACCCCACGCCGACGGCGTCGACGGCGGGGAACCACCGTCTACCGCCCGCGCCGGACCCCACGCCGACGGCGTCGAACAGGCGCCTGCCCGCAGCGGCGCTCCCGCCTGCGGCGCGACCCAAGGTTGCACTTGCAGCTCGGCCCCCGCGCCCGCCCGCCGTGGGGAAGCACCGCCCGCCGCCCGCGCCTCGCGACGAGGCGCGCGGCTGGCCCTGGCCGTCGTGGTCGTCGTGGCCGGCCTGGCCCTGACCGACGCGTCGGTGGTGGGCGCCCAGGAAGGCGGCGTGACCTACTCGCCGCCGGTCGACGCGCCGGTGACCGATCCGTTCCGCCCGCCACCGCAGCCCTGGCTGCCGGGCAACCGGGGCATCGAGTACGCAACTGCGCCGGGGACCCCCGTGGGGGCCGCCGGACGAGGCGCGATCAGCTTCTCCGGGCCGGTGGCCGGCAGCCTCCACGTCACCATCACCCACCCCGATGGCATCCGCACCTCGTACTCCTACCTGGCCTCGATCGGCGTCACGACGGGCCAGGCCGTCGAGAGGGGTGAGATCATCGGCTCCACCGGATCGCGCCTGCACGTCGGCGCCCGGCGGGGAGAGGCCTACATCGACCCCGCGTCGCTGTGGGGCCCACGCGGGCCACCGTGGGTGCGCCTGGTGCCGCTCGACGGCGGTCCGGTCAGCGCCGGGATCCTCGCGCCCGGCGCCCGCCGCCCCCGATCCGACCGGGGCACCCGCCGCCCCGAGGCCGACGCGGGCACCCGCCGCCCTCGATACGATCCGGGGGGCTTCCGGTTCCCGGCCCTGTCACCGTGGTGACCCCGGCGCCTGATCCGCCTGCGGCGTGGCGTGGTCCAGGGTCACCACCGACGGGACACCACCGCCGTGCCGCCAGCTGACCGCTGGCTGGTGGCCGGCAGGGGAGGGGCGCCTACACTCGGCCTTCGGCTCGGCCACCTCGGTCGAGCCACCACCGAGAGATCAGCCCGGTCCCCCCACGGTCGTCGCCCCGCGACGTCAGGGCCAGGTGTTGCGAAACCGTTGGGAGAGGAGTCGACGTGGATCAGCCCGTCGTGACCATGAAGCAGCTCATCGACGCAGGTGTCCACTTCGGGCACCAGACGCGACGCTGGAACCCGAAGATGCAGCGGTTCATCCACGGTGACCGCGGCGGCATCT
Organism: Iamia sp.; assembly: GCF_035575815.1. Classification (NCBI taxonomy): domain Bacteria; kingdom Bacillati; phylum Actinomycetota; class Acidimicrobiia; order Acidimicrobiales; family Iamiaceae; genus Iamia; species Iamia sp. Next base: position 9,416 of record NZ_DATLXO010000054.1, on the reverse strand, counting down.
ACATCATCGACCTCAAGCAGACCCTGACCCGGCTCGAGGCGGCCTACTCCTTCATCCGGGACATGACCGCGGAGGGTGGAACCGTGCTTTTCGTGGGGACCAAGAAGCAGGCCCAGGACCCGGTCCAGAGCTACGCCGAGAAGTGTGGCATGCCGTACGTCAACCAGCGTTGGCTCGGCGGCATGCTGACCAACTTCGAGACCATCTCCAAGCGCGTCGCCAAGATGAAGGAGTACCGCCGGATGCGGGACTCCGGCGAGTTCGAGGCCATGCCCAAGAAGGAAGCCCTCCTCCTCAGCCGCGAGCTCGAGAAGCTCGATCGCAACTTGGGCGGCATCCACCAGATGGAGCGGGCCCCCGACGCGGTGTTCGTGCTCGACACCAAGAAGGAGCACATCGCCGTCACCGAGGCCAACAAGCTGGGCATCCCGCTGGTGGCCGTGGTCGACACCAACTGCGACCCCGACGTCATCCAGTACGTCATCCCCGGCAACGACGACGCGATCCGCTCCGGCACCCTGATGTGCCGGATCATCGCCGACGCCGTCGAGGAGGGCCGCCTGATCGCCTCCAAGCGCAGCGGTGCCGCGGCGGAGGTCGTCCGCTCGGCCGAGGATGAGCAGCGCATCGCGTCCGAGCAGGCCGAGGCCCGCAACCAGGCCGCGGCCGCCGCGGCCGCACGCGAGGCCCGCCTCGCCGCCGGGCCCCCGACGACAGACGCAGACCCTGAGGCCGCGGCGCCCGACGATGAGGCGCCCGAGGCGGCCAGCACCGCTGCCGTCGACGGCTCCCCGACGACAGATGCGGCCCCTGAAGCCGCGCCCGACGACGAGGCCCCCGAGGCGGCCAGCACCGCTGCCGTCGACGCCCCCGCCACGCCGCCCGACGCCACTGCCACCGAGGCCGCGGCGACGGCCGCCGCCGAGGAGGGCACCGCCCCCGACTCGATCCCGGGCGAGACCGCATCCGACGACGTCCCTGCCGGCACCCCCGACCCCACCTCCACCGAGGCGGCCGCCGTCGCCGCCGCGTCCGCCACCGAGCAGCCCTAGTCATGGCCGACTTCACCGCCAAGGACGTCCAGGCCCTGCGCCAGGCCACCGGCGCCGGGATGATGGACGCCAAGAAGGCCCTCTCGGAGAACGGTGGCGACGCTGAGGCGGCCGCCAAGTGGCTGCGCGAGAAGGGCCTGGCCAAGGCCGCAACCCGCTCCGACCGGGACAACAGCCAGGGCACCGTCGCGGTGTCCCAGTCCGGCGCGGTGGCCGCCATCGTCGAGCTCAAGTGCGAGACCGACTTCGTGGCCAAGTCCGACCAGTTCACCGGCCTGGTCCAGGAGATCGCCGCGCTGGTCGTAGCCGACGGGGAGGACGCCGCCGTCCAGAAGGTCGAGGCCATCGACGACCTCAAGCTGGTGCTCAAGGAGAACATCGAGCTGGGCCAGATCGTGCGCATCGAGGCCGGCGCCGGACACGTGCTGGACTCCTACGTGCACCGTCAGGACGGCCGGGGCGTGAACGGCGTCATCGTCGAGCTCGACAGCGGTCCCGCCGAGGTCGCCCACGACGTCGCCGTGCACATCGCCTTCACCCGGCCCCAAGCAACCCGGTGCGAGGACATCGCTGCGGCCGAGGTGGCCGAGGAGCGGGCCACGCTCACCTCCATCACCCGGGCCGAGGGCAAGCCCGAGTCCTCCCTCGACAAGATCGTCGAGGGCCGCCTCACCGCCTGGTTCAAGGAGCGGGTCCTGCTCGAGCAAGGTTTCGTCAAGGACGACAAGACCAGCGTCAAGCAGCTGCTCGGCGACGCCGACGTGGTGCGCTTCGCCCAGGTCGTCGTCGGGTCCTGAGCCCCATGGGAGACCGACCTCGCTGGTCCCGCATCGTGCTGAAGCTCTCGGGCGAGGCCTTCGCCGGCGACATCGGCTACGGCATCGACGGAGGCACCCTCCGGATGCTCGCCAACGAGATCGTCGAGGTCCGCCAGAGCCACCAGGTCGATGTCGCCGTCGTCGTCGGCGGGGGCAACATCTGGCGCGGCCAGATCGGCGCCGGTGAGGGCATGGACCGGGCCCAGGCCGACCAGATGGGCATGCTGGCCACGGTGATCAACGCCCTCGGCCTCCAAGACGTGCTCGAGCAGCTGGGTCAGCCCACGCGGGTCCAGTCCGCGGTGCACATGGCCCAGATCGCGGAGCCCTACATCCGGCGCCGGGCCATCCGCCACCTCGAGAAGGGGAGGGTCGTCATCCTGGCCGGCGGGCTCGGTAGCCCGTTCTTCACCACCGACACCCCGGCCGCCCTCCGGGCCGCCGAGATCGAGGCCCAAGCGGTGCTGAAGGGCACCCACTCGGGCGTCGACGGCGTGTACACCGCAGATCCCAAGGTCGACCCCACCGCCACCAAGCTCGACCAGGTCAGCTACATGGACGTGCTCAACCGGGGTCTGAACGTGATGGACCCGACGTCGATCACGTTCTGCATGGACAACTCCCTGCCCATCGTCGTGTTCGACGTGACCCAGACCGGCAACCTCCGGCGTGTCCTCGACGGCGACCATGCGATCGGTACGCTGGTCAAGTGATCGAAGCGGGCCGATGAGCGACGAGCTGGTGACGATGGTCTTGGAGGACACCCGCGACAAGATGACCAAGGCGGTGTCCCATGCCCGCCACGAGTTCGCGTCGATCCGCACCGGCCGCGCCTCCCCGGCGCTCGTCGAGAAGCTGATGGTCGAGTACTACGGGTCCGAGGTGCCGCTGCAGCAGATGGCCAACATCTCGGTGCCTGAGGCCCGCCAGCTGGTGATCTCCCCCTACGACAAGGGATCCGTGCCGGCGGTCGAGAAGGCGATCCGCAGCTCTGAGCTGGGGCTCAACCCCAGCAACGACGGCAACCTGATCCGCCTGAGCTTCCCGCCCCTGACCGGCGACCGCCGTCGGGACCTGGTGCGTATCGTGAAGAAGATGGCCGAGGACAACCGGGTTTCGGTGCGCAACGCGCGTCGCACGGCACGCTCCGAGCTGGAGTCCCTCGAGAAGGACGGGGACCTGTCCAAGGACGACCTCGTCCGGGCCGAGAAGGAGATCGACGCGCTGACCCACAGCACCGAGGCGCAGATCGACGATGCGCTGAGCCAGAAAGAGACCGAGCTGCTCGAGGACTGAGCCGGCGCGCCGCCTCTGGGCGCCGCACCGACCCTGTCCTGCGGGGCACGACCGAAGGAGATCGATGGGCGACGACCGCAGGCGTGACGTACGCCTCCCAGGGGATCCGGCCGAAGGGGTGCGCATCATCGGTGCGGAGGAGGCCGCCGAGGCGATCGAGCGGGGCGACGTCGCTCAGCGCCGCGGTGAGCACCTTCCTCGCTACGGCGACCGACCGGCGCGCCCCCCGATGGGGCCCAAGCCCGCCCTGCGGTTCCCGCTCGACGCCGGCGCGGATCCGTCCGACGCACCACCGGTCCGTCCGGCCAAGGGCACCCGCTTCGACCCCCGGCCACCACCGGCATGGGATGAGCCCGCCATCGAAGACGCCGCCGATGACCCCTGGCCGGCCGAGAGCACCTGGGGCGAGGCCGCGGCGGGGTGGGACGCGCCCCACGACGACGTGGTCGCGTGGACGACGGGGGCCACCCCCGCTGTCGACGCCCCGGCCGAGCTGTCCTGGGCCGACGGCTTCGTCGGTGAGGACGAGGGTGATCTCTGGGACGGCAGCTGGGACGAGCCCACCGCCGCCATGCGGGGGGCTGACGACGACCTTGCCGCGCCCGACGTCGCCCCGGAGCCCGAGGCCCCGATCCTCTTCGACGGCGCGGCCGTTCAGACCGGACCCGTGGAAGCCCTCGACGTGGTCACGCCTGAGACCGTGATCGACGTGACCGACGGATCCGGCGACCGGGCTGACGGCGACGCCGACGCGCAGGAGGTCCCAGCCCCCGCCCGCCGCTGGCTGGGCCGACGCCTGTTCCCCTGGCGCGACGATGGTCCCTCCGAGGACGCCCCCGTCGAGGATGCACCCGTCGAGGATGCACCCGTCGGGGATGCACCCGTCGAGGATGCCCATCGGGAGCACGCGGGCATCGAGAGGGTCGGCGAGGCGGCCTCCGAGTGGCGCGAGGCGACGCCGGAGTGGTCGCAGACGACCCCCGACTGGTCCGGGGCCGACCCTGCGTGGTCCGAGGCGATCCTCGACCGGTCGGAGGCGTCTCCTGAGCGGTCGGAGGTGACCGTTGATGAGGCGGAGGGCGTTTCTGCGTGGTCGGAGGTGACCTTCGACGGGCCCGAGGACGCCCCCGAGTCCACAGAGGCGACCAACGGGCCCGAGGACTTCCCCAGATGGCTCGCCGCGACCCGACACGAGCCTGAGGATGTCCCCGAACCGCCAGACGCGACCGCTGATGGGCCTGAGGAGAAGGTTTCCGAATGGCTCGAGACGATCGGCGACGAGCCTGAGGACGCCCCCGGGTGGTCGGAGGAGCCCCTCGACGGGTCGGACGGCGTCGCCGGGTCGGCGCTGACCGCCGATGGGCCTGAGTACGTTCCCGAGTGGCTCGGGACGATCGGCGACGAGCCTGGGGATGTGCACGAGGACGTGCCTGAGCGGTCGGGGGCGACCGCCGACGGGCCTGAGCACCTTCCGGCGTGGTCTGGGGTGGCTCCCGACCGGCTCGAGGACCTCCACGAGTGGTGGGATGTGGCCGTCGATGGCGATGAGGACGTTCCTGGGTGGCTCGAGGAAACCATCGACGAGTCTGAGGATGTCCCTGAGTGGATCGGGGCTGCCGTTGATGGACCGGAAGACGTGCCTGAGGGGTCGGAGGTGACCGTGGATGAGCCTGACGACGTTCGCGAGTGGTCGGGGGCGGCTCCCGATCGGCCCCGGTTTGATCCTGAGTGGTCGGACGTGACCGTGGACGAACCCGAGGATGTCCCCGAGTGGCTCGATGCGCCCTCCGCCGAGCCCGAGGCCGACCCCGTCGAGTCCGGCGCCGGTGATCTCACCGTGGCCGAGACCTTCCCTGTCGCCGCCGCCTGGGTCCCGCCCGACGAGGAGGACTCCGTCGTCGTGATCAACGACGATCCCGACCCCGAGTCGGTCGAGCCTGCGGAGGAGATTGCGGCGCGCGCCGCGCTCTTCGACGACGACGGGGGATGGGCTGACACGCCCGGCAAGGTGTTCGACTTCGCTGACGAGCCGTCGGGCCGGGTGGCTCTGCCGCACTGGACCGACCCACCCACCGGTGAGCTGCCTCGCGTGCTCGTCGGCGAGGACGTGGACGACCCGGCGCCGGCCACCTCGGGCTCGACGCCCGCTGTGCACTGGCAGGGCCACGACGGCCGTTGGGGCAACGAGGGCTTCGACGACCTCATCGACGACGACGAGGAAAGGGTCGGGGCGCTCGACGACGACCGGCCCCACCACGACGACGTCTACGCCTACGACATCGACCCCGAACCGGTCGAGGAAGGTCCCATCGCTGCCCCGCCACCCCGGGTCGGCCGGCGGATCGCCCCGGCCCGGCCCGCACCCGACGCGGCTCCGGCCGCGGGAAGGGGTGCCGGGCGCAACGTCGGCAAGGCCGTCGGCGTCGGCGTGGGCGCGGCGGCGATCGCCCTCGGGGCCTTCTGGCTCGGTCCCGCCGCGGCCCTGGTGCTGGTCATGGTGATCCTGTTCCTGGGCGTGGTGGAGTTCCAGAACGCAGCCCGTCGCGCCGGCTACCGCCCCGCGACCCTGATCGGTCTCGCAGCGGCCGTCTGCTACCCGTTGGCGGTCTACTGGAAGGGCATCGAGGCCTACCCGCTGCTCGCGGTGATGACCGTGGCCACGATCCTCGCGTGGCACCTGGTCGGGGCCGACGGCGACGCCCGGGTGGTCGAGAGCGCCGGGGTGACGCTGCTGGGCATCGGCTGGGTCGCCGGCCTGGGCTCCGTCGCCGCCCTGATGTTGAGCCGGCCCGACGGGGTGGGCATCTTGCTGGCCGCGGTGATCGCCGCCGTCGGCTACGACATCGGTGGCTATGCAGTGGGGCGGACGATCGGAACCCGGACGCTCTCCGACGCCAGCCCCAACAAGACCATCGAGGGCCTGGTGGGCGGGGTCGTGGTCGCGCTGTTCGCCATGGTCGTCTTCGGTCTGCTCGAGGTGGCGCCGTTCAGCGGTCTGTCCGCAGCGCTGCAGATCGGTCTCGTGGCCGCCCTCGCGGCGCCGCTGGGCGATCTGTGCGAATCGCTGATCAAGCGCGACCTCGGGGTCAAGGACATGGGTTCGATCCTGCCTGAGCACGGCGGCATCCTCGACCGCTTCGACGCCCTGCTGTTCGTGCTGCCGGCGGTGTACTACGGCGCCGTGCTCCTCTCCCTCGGCCCGTTCTCCTGACGGCCGTTGCGATCACGGCACTCCACGACGTGGTGGTGCGCCGATGACCGCACCGGTCACCGTGGCCCTGGCCGGCTCCACCGGCTCGATCGGCACCCAGACCCTCGACGTGGTCGCGGCCGAGCCCGACCGCTACCGCGTCGTGGCCCTCGGCGCCGGCGGGGGCAACCTCGACCTCCTCGTCGCCCAGGCGCGGGCCACCGGCGCGCCGGTGGTGGCGGTGGCCGACGAGGCCCAGGCCTCCGCCCTCGGCGCCCAGCTGCCGGGGGTCGAGGTGCGTGCCGGCACCGACGGCCTGGCCAGCCTGGGCGCCGAGGCCGATGTCTGCGTGAACGGGGTCGTCGGCTTCGCCGGGCTCCACGTCACCCTCGCCACCCTCGCCGCCGGCCGGCGCCTGGCCCTGGCCAACAAGGAGTCGCTCATCGCCGGGGGACCGGTGGTGCGCCAGGTGCGCGCCACACCCGGGGCCGAGCTGGTGCCGGTCGACAGCGAGCACTGCGCGGTGCACATGTGCCTCCGCAGCGCGGATCCCGACGGGCCGGACCGGGTGGGGCGGGTCGTGCTCACCGCCAGCGGCGGACCGTTCCGGGGCCGGCGCCGCGACGAGCTGGCCGCGGTCACCGTCACCGATGCCTTGGCCCACCCGACGTGGGCCATGGGCCCCAAGATCACCGTCGATTCCTCGACGCTGATGAACAAGGGGCTCGAGGTCATCGAGGCCCACGAGCTCTTCGCCGTGCCCTATGACCGCATCGAGGTGGTCGTCCACCCGCAGTCGATCGTGCACTCCATGGTCGAGTTCACCGACGGCGCCACCCTCGCCCAGCTCTCGATGCCCGACATGCGACTCCCGATCGCCTACGCGCTGGCCTACCCTGACCGCTCCACCGTGGCCACAGGACCGATCGACTGGGCGACGTTGTCCCGGCTCGACTTCGAGGCCCCCGACCACGAGGCGTTTCCCTGCCTTGGCCTGGCCTACGCCGCGGGCCGGGCCGGAGGGGGCGCCCCGGCGTGGCTCAACGCAGCCAACGAGGTGGCCGTCGCCGCCTTCCTCGACGGGCGGATCCGGTGGATCACCATCCCCGACGTCCTCGACGAGGCCCTTTCACGGCATGATGGAGCCCATCCCGACAGTGCCGAAGCCGTGATCGAGATCGATCGGCGGGGCCGCGAGGTCGCCCACCGCATCATCTCCGAGCGGGCCTGAGCGTCGTCGCGCCCCCCAGGAGCGTCCGTTGAGCACCGACAACCCGCCCGCTGCGCCCCAACGGGCCGCCGAGATCGCCGACGAGGTCGCCGGCGCCCCGACCCCGCCCGACGGCGCCATGACCGCGGGCCAGTGGGTCCGCCTCGCCGGGGTGCTCGCCCTGCTCGTCTGGCTCACCACCGCGACCGGCATCTACGGCCTGGCCATGGTCCTCGGCCTGGTGGTGATGATCTTCCTGCACGAGCTGGGCCACTTCGTGATGGCCAAGCGGGCGGGCATGAAGGTCACCGAGTTCTTCCTCGGCTTCGGCCCCCGCATCTGGTCGTTCCAGCGGGGGGAGACCGAGTACGGCTTCAAGCTCATCCCCGCCGGGGCCTACGTGAAGATCGTCGGGATGCACGAGATCGAAGACGTCGATCCCGCCGACGAGGCCCAGACCTACCGTCAGAAACCGTTCTGGCAGCGCTTCGGCGTGGCCGTGGCCGGCTCGACGATGCACTTCATCCTGGCCATCGTCTTGCTCTACGTGCTGCTCGTCGGCTTCGGCCTGCCCGGTGGCGCCATCTCCCCCGACGAGAGTAAGTGGCGCGTGTCGTCGGTCACGGCCGACAGCGCGGCGGCCGAGGCCGGGCTGCGGGACGGCGACGACCTGGTCGCCGTCGACGGTCGGTCCACCGCGACCTTCGAGGACCTGCGCGCCCAGGTCGCCGATCGGCCCAACGAGGATGTCACCCTCACCGTCGAGCGGGGCGGCGAGCGCCGCGAGGTCGACGTGACCCTGGGCGCGAACCCGACGGACAGCCGGGCCGGCTTCCTCGGTGTCGGCGGCGCGGTCCCGGTCGAGAAGCTGTCCCCGATCGAGGGCGTGCCCGCTGCGTTCGGCGAGTTCGGCACCGTCACCCGCCAGTCGGTGGGTGCCCTCGGGCGCCTCTTCACCCCGAGCGGCATCGCAGACTTCGGCGGCCAGGTCGCGAACGCCCGCGACGAACCGGCCGAGAGCCCCGACACCGAACCGGGCTCGTCCGGGAGCGGATCCTCGGCGTCGTCCTCGGCCAGCTCCGAGCAGGAGGGTGAGAACCGGCTGCTGTCGTTGCTGGGCGTGTTCCGCATCGGCGTCGATGCCGGCGAGGGCGGAGGGCCCGCCGCCCTGATCCTGCTCTTCGCCCTCATCAACGTGTTCATCGGCCTGTTCAACCTGGTGCCGCTGCTGCCCTTCGACGGCGGCCACGTCGCCATCGCGGTGTACGAGAAGTTCCAGGAGAAGCGCCAGGGCCTCAGCCGCCGGTACTTCGCCGATGTGGCCAAGCTGCTACCGCTCACCTACGTGGTGGTGATCGTCCTGGGTCTGATCTTCGTCTCGACCCTGTACCTCGACATCTTCAACGAGCTGGAGATCAACTGACCCATGCAGGTCCGCACCACCGCCGATCGCCGCGCCACTCGCGCCGTCACCCTGGCCCACTCCACCAGCCCGGTCACCGTCGGCGGCGGCGCGCCGGTGTCGATCCAGTCGATGACGACGACCAAGACCGCCGATGTCGACGGCACGCTGCAGCAGATCTACTCCCTCGCCGCCGCGGGGGCCGACATCGTGCGCTGCACCTGCAACGACGCCGATGCCGCCGCCGGCCTGGCCCGCATCGTGCCCCGCTCGCCGGTGCCGATCGTGGCCGACATCCACTTCCAGTACAAGCTGGCCCTGGCCGCCCTCGACGCCGGCGTGGCCTGTCTGCGCCTCAACCCAGGCAACATCCGCAAGCCGGCCCAGATCAAGCTGGTGGCCGAGGAGGCCAAGGCCCGCAACGTCCCGATCCGCATCGGGGTCAACG
>NZ_DATLXO010000053.1:0-11425 GCF_035575815.1 Iamia sp. | reverse complement strand
CCCCCAGCACTCCGCCCGCCACCCCCCCAGCGACCCCGCCCGCCACTCCTCCCGCCACTCCTCCCGGCACTCCGCCCGCCACTCCCCCGGCGACTCCTCCTGCCACTCCCCGAGCGCCTTCCCCCGCCACTCCCCCGGCGCCTCCCCCCGCCGAGCCGGCCGTGCCCGACGTGTCGGTGCCCGAGGTGACGGGGCGGGGCCCCGACGCAGCCTGCGCCGAGCTCCGCCGGGTGGTCCTCGAGTGCGTCCCCGAAGCGGTCGTCAACGACGACCAGCCCGAGGACGAGGTGTTCGAGCAGCAGCCCGCCGCCGGCCAGGAGGTGCCCCCGGGCACCGAGGTCACCGTCCGCGTCGCGGTGCGGAGCACGGTCCAGGTCCCCCCGCTGGGCGGCCTCGACCCCGCCTCCGCCGATCAGGCCGTCCGCGGCGCAGGCCTGGTGCCCCAGCCCGAGCCCCGATCCGGCGCGCCGGCGGATCAGAACCTGAACGTGGTGCTCGACGACCAGGCCCCCGCCGCCGGGGCCGAGGCCAAGGCCGGCGACACGGTCTCCTTCGCCTACTGGGCCGACTACGCCCCCATCGCCTTCGACCCGGGTTGGCTCCTCGGCAAGCCTCAGGGCGACGCGTGCACCGTCCCCCTGCAGAACGGGTTCAAGAGCTGCCAGGCCGTGCAGGGTGCCGACCCGGCGCCGACCCCCGAGCAGGAGGGCGTCGTGGGTGGCGTCGAGCCCGGCGCGGCCGGGTCCTATGACCCCAACACGCCGATCACCGCCTACTACTTCGGGCCCTACCAGCCCAAGACCATCACGCTGCGCGCCCTGCCCGGCATCGGCTGCGCCCCCGTCGACGCGGTCAACGCCGAGAACCCCGGCATCAACCTGCTGTGCAGCCCGGTGGCCTCGCCCAACCCACCGCAAGGTCCGACCGCGTACAACGGCGTGATCGCCCAGGACCCGGCGCCGGGTTCGGTGGTGAGCGAGGGGCAGACCGTCACCGTGTACACCTACCAACCGGCGCTGCGCGAGGTGATCGACTGGCAGCGCGGCGCCGAGGCCACCCACACCCTCCGGGGTACCGGGGACGGAGCGCCCGGCGGCAACCCGGGAGCGTGGAACGACACCGGTACCCGGTTCCAGCTCTTCGCCGGGCCCGAGCCCGGCAGCGCACCGGTGTACTGCTGGAGCCGGGGCGAGGGCGGCACCCTCCGCCACTACTGCGGCACGGTGGCGCCCAACCCCTACGACGCCTCCCCGTGGACCGCCGGCTTCGGCGGCAACCCCATCGGCTACGCGTACCCCGGCAACCCCGGCTTCGGCGTCAGCCGCTGGACCTGCTACCTCGTCCGCACCAACGCCGATGGCACCCAGCACCCGATCGGCATGTACTACAACGGCTCCGCCGACTGCGTCACGCCCGACAACCCGGTCACCGACCGCTACGAGATCCAGGAGAACCTCACGTTCATCCTGTGAGCAGCCTGGGCGGGGGCACCCCATGGGCGCGGTTCGTGGCCCGGTGCGGTTCCCCGGTGGCGCAGGGTGACGGGTAGCGTCGGTCCATGAGTGAGCGCAGCGAGCGAACCCGCGAGCACGGGCTCTCTGACGGCGAAGCCGGCAGCGGGGCCCACGGGAAGATCGACGTGAGCATCGTGCTGCCCGTCTACAACGAGAAGGGCCACCTGGGCCAGGAGATCGACCGGATCCGGGCCGCCATGGACGCCTCGGAGTTCTCCTATGAGATCATCGTCATCGATGACGGGTCGAACGACGGCTCCGGTGACGCCCTGCGCCAGATCGACGGCATCCGCCTCCTCCAGTTCCTCACCAACCGGGGCTCGGGCTCGGCCCGCAAGTACGGCACCCGGGCGTCGCGGGGTGACATCGTCGTGTGGACCGATGTCGACATGTCGTACCCCAACGACCTCATCCCCGAGCTGGTGCGGGAGATGGAGGGCTACGATCAGGTCGTCGGGGCCCGCACCTCCGAGGAGGGCACGCACAAGGCGTTCCGGGTGCCGGCCAAGGCCTTCATCCGCAAGCTGGCGTCGTACCTGGTGCAGACCCCGATCCCGGATCTGAACTCGGGGATGCGGGCGTTCCGCAAGGACGTCGCCCTCCAGTACGTGAGCCAGCTGCCCCCGGGGTTCAGCTGCGTCACCACCATCACCCTCACCTTCCTGGCCCACGGCTACACGGTGAGGTACTGGCCCATCACGTACTCCACCCGCGCCGGGGAGTCGAAGTTCCACTGGGCGTCGGACACCCGCCGGTACCTGTTGCAGGTCATCCGGATGACGCTCTCGTTCGACCCCTTCCGGGTGTTCCTGCCGATCGGGTTCCTCTTCACGTTCCTCGGCCTGGGCAAGCTCATCTACGACCTGGCCGACGGCGACTTCCGGGTGGCGATCAACACCCTGTTGATCTTCCTCGTGGCCTTCCAGATCTTCGTGATCGGCATGCTGGCCGACCTCATCGGTCGCGCCACACGCGCCACCCACGAGGTGCAGCCCGCCGCCGGCTACACCCGAGACGTGCCCCCGACGTTCCCCCCGGGCCACGGTGCCCGCCGGTCCGAGGGCGCCCGCCGGGCCGAGGAGGTGCTCCGGTGACCGAGGCGACCGACACCGCAGGTGCCGTCATCGACGACGACGTCCCCACCGGCAACACCTACGACAAGTACGCCTCCCAGAACCCCATCGAGCGCCGGCTGATGGACGGCTTCTTCGGCGCCCTCGACGCCTCCCTGCCCCCCACCGCACCCGGGGCGATCCTGGAGGTCGGCGTGGGCGAGGGGGAGGTGGCCGAGCGGCTGCGGGCCCGGTGGCCGGGGGTGCCCATCGCCGGCATCGACCTCCCCGACCACGAGCTGGCCGCCCACTGGATCGGCAAGGCCCACTCCGGCGCCTTCGCCGACATCGGCCGGCTGCCGTTCCCCGACGACTCCTTCGACCTGGTGCTGGCCATCGAGGTCCTCGAGCACGTGCCCGACCCCATCCGCGCCCTCCGCGAGCTCAACCGGGTCTGTCGGCGCGATCTCGTGCTCTCGGTGCCCCGAGAGCGCATCTGGTGCGCCGCCAACCTGGCCCGCGGCAAGTACCTCAAGGACCTGGGCAACACGCCCGGGCACATCAACCACTGGTCGAAGCGCGGGTTCGGCCTGCTGGTGGGCTCGACCTTCACCGTGCGCGCCGTCCGCTCGCCGTTCCCGTGGACGATGGTCGCGGCCTCGGTGCGCACCCCGGCCTGACCCGAGCCTCCGGCCCGGCGTCGTGGGCGGAGTCGTCCGAGCGCGATCGCTCGTCGGTTCGCGGGTTCTGAGACCTCCAGCGGACACCCATGTCCGCTTCGCACCTCAGAAGGGCGGTCGCCGAGCTCAGCCGAAGCGGGTCGGCACCCCGGCGACCCCGACGTTCGGGTTGTCGTCGCTCCCGCTCGGGTAGGTGGTCTCGCCCGTCCCCTCGTTGTAGCGGCGCACCTCTCGGTCGTCGGTGTCCCGGGCGGTGGTGACGGCCCAGGCGCAGAAGGCCAGGACGGCCGACGCCAGGTAGAGGACCGGCGCCGCGACGCCGGTCGCGGGAGCGGCCACGGCGAACCCGGACGAGGTCAGGCTCAGCACGTTGACGTCGTCGGGGTCCGAGATGGCCGCCGGGATGTCCATGAGCAGGCCGACCACCGCGAGCGGGCCCAGGCCCCGCACCTTGCTGTCCTTCAGGGCGCGCAGCGCCTTGACCACCCCGGACACCACGTCGGTGGCGAGACCGACATCGCGGCCGGCCCGCTCAATGTCGGCGATGGCCTCGTCGTCGAGGTCCAGGTCGAGGGCGTGGTTCACCGCCGCCACCGCGCCGCCCGGGCCCGCCGAGCTGGGGACCTCGACGGCCGGTCGGCGCCGACCCGATCCCGAGTCGGGCTCCGGCGGGGCCAGCCTGAGCGCCACCGAGCGCGCCGCGACCAGCTCCGGGTCCGTGCTCGACCCTCCGGGCCGGGACGGAGGGTCGGGCACGACGTCCCGGTGGCTGAGCTCGACGACGACCGGGAGGGCTCGCCGGTACGCCAACCCCAGCTCGTCGCACACCCCGGCCATGAACGTGGGCGAGTGAGCTCCCCGGGCCACATCGGCCAGCAGGCGTTGGAGGGCGGGCCACGACGGTTCCTCCGCGTCGAGCGCCCGGCGGAGGTCCCGAGCGACGACATCGGCGCGCTCTCGAGCCTCGGCCCGCGACGAGAAGGCGAAGTCGGGCCACGGCAGCGCGGCGGGGAGGCCCTCGAGGATCCGACGCCGCCGCACGACCCCGTCGGCCTGGGTTCGACACCACTCCGCGATGCGCCCCAGCTCGGCGACCTCGCCCGGCGCGCTCGCCCCGGTGCCGGCCAGGTCGTCGATCACCGCGCCGGCGCCCCGGGCGCACCCGTCGCCGAGACCGGCGAGGTAGGACTCCAACCCGGCCAGGCGCACCGGGTCGAGGGTGACGAGCCCGTGCTCAGCCATGATCGAGCCCCAGGGCATCGCCGATGCTTCCGGGGTCGGATCGAGGCTGGCTCCCGGTCCCGCCTCGGGTCCCGGCCTCACCCCGAGAGGACCCGGGGCCCGCGTCGCTCCAGTACGGGGGCGGACGGGGGGGGCGGCGCTGGGGGTCGTCGGGGCCCCGCCGCGGCCCCTGGTCCCGTTCGGCCCGCACCCGCTCGGCGGCCTCCCGGGACCGCCGGGCCTCCTCCTCAGCGCGACGCACGAGCTCCTCGGCCCGCTGGTCGAGCAGCGTGGCGAGCGAACGTAGACCGGCGGTGACCTGCTCGGCGCGGCCCTCGATGTCGGCCGCGGCCCGGCGGTACGCCGTCGCGGCCGGGCCCTCCCAGGTGCGGTGGTCACCCTTGTCGGCCAGCGGGTCGAGGTCGGCGTCGAGGCGGCGGGCGGTGGTGCGCAGGCCGTCGGCGGCGACGCGCAGGTGGGCAGCGGTCGGGGCCATCGGGGCCCTCCCTCCGGAGCGGTGGTGTCTCGGGGGGAAGGACACCAGGGGCCTCCCCGGAGCCGCTCACCGGCAAACATGGGATGAGCTGAGATGTGCTGGAAACGTTGACGTCGTGCCCGGCTCAGCGGCCGCGAGCCTCCCGGGCGGCCAGCACCTGCTCCAGGAAGGCCTCGTCGCCGGCGGCGCGATCAGGGCCGACCACCGCTGGCTCGAGCCGGCGGGCCAGGTCTCCGGCGACCCGAGCGCGCGACGTCGGGTCGAGCCCGGCCCGTCGGGCCAGGAACGACCGCACCACCGCCTCATCCGCGGGGCGGACGCCGGTCAGGTCCCACCCGGCCATGGCCGGCGCCCCCGCGCCCGGTCGCGCCGCCGGGGCGTCGGGGCGGACCGCACCGGGGACGACCACCGGCGCCGAGCGCCCGCCCGGCGCGGCCCGCACCACCAGCGTGTTCGCGGCCAGGTCACCGAGGCGCTGGTTTCGGGGGGTGGCCAGCACCGAGAGCACACCGACGGAGTACGCGGCGGGCAGGAAGTCGATGATGCGCACGATGTTGCGCACCGCGGCCGACACCAGGGGCACCGTTGCACCGTCGGCCATCACCAGGGTCAGGCCCGTGAGGCGCCGGCCGGGGGTGCGGCCGGCGGCGAAGGCGTCGAAGGCGGTCGGGAGCCCGACGGCCACCACCATGACGGCGACCGCAGCGAGAGCCGAACCCGCGGCCCCGCCGGCCACCCGGGCCGGGATCAGCAGCGCGATGATGACGACAGCCTGCAGCGCCGTGTCGACGAGCGAGGACATGAACCGCGATCCCAAGCCCGCCACCACCAGCTCGAGGTCGACCCCCTCGGGAGTGGCCACCGTGACCCGGTCCTCGATCTCCACCGCCGGCACGCTACCGGCCGCTCACCGCCGGCCGGGGCCCTGGTGAGCGCCGGTGGCTCTGCGGCCGACGTGCCGGTGCGCCGCGGGGTGGAGCGCTTCATCGCCGAGCGGACCGGGCGCTGGGCCCGGCTCGCCGAGCTCGTCGGGGCGGCCGGCGGCCGCCTCGACCGCCTCGCGCCGGCCGACATCCTCGACCTCGGGGAGGGTTACCGGGCCGTGGCGGCCGACCTGGCCCGGGCCCGCCAGCGCTGGCCGGGTGACCCCGTGGTCGACGAGCTCGATGCCCTCGTCCGCCGGGCGCGGGTGCTCGTCTACCGCACCCCGGGACGGCGGGGATCGTTCCGCCACTGGCTGACCACCGGCTTCTACACCCGGGTTCGGGAGCGACCCCGGATCCTGCTCGCCGCCGTCGTGCTGCTGTGGGGGCCCTCGATCGGGTTCGCGGTGTGGGCCGACCACGACCCCGCCACCGCCACCCGCGTGGCCCGCGCCAGCCCCCTCGCCGGGGAGGCGGCCGACTCCGCCGCGAGCGGCGGCGGCGGGGCCCGAGCGTTGGGCCCCGGTGACAGCGCCTCGTTCGCCACCCAGATCTTCACCAACAACATCCGGGTGTCGCTGCTGGCCCTGGCGGGGGGCATGACCGGCGGGCTGCTCACCGCCGGCCTCCTGCTCTTCAACGGCGCGACGGTCGGGGTGGTGGTCGGCCTCTTCACCGCCAACGGGGCGGGCCCGGTGGCCGTCACCTACCTGGCGCCCCACGGGTTCCTCGAGTGGAGCCTGGTCACCCTGGCCGGCGCGGCCGGGTTGCGGGTCGGCGCCGCCCTCGTCGCGCCCGGTCACCGGCCGCGAGGTGAGGCGCTGGTCAGCGAGATGCGGGCGGCGGCGGAGATGGCCCTCGGGGTGGCCCTGTGGCTGGTGCCCACCGGCCTGGTCGAGGGCTTCGTCACCCCCCGGGGGCTGTCGCCGGGCGTGGCGCTGGCCGTCGGCGTCGTGGTGGCGGCGCCGCTCTGGTTGCTCGTCGCCGGGCGCGGCCGCCCCGACCGGAGCGGCACCGGGGACGGTCGGCCCGGCGGGGACGGCACCCGGGCCGTTCACCGCCCGGGCTGGCGTCGTCGCCCCGACCAGGACGGCACCCAGGCCGGTGTCCGATCTGTGGCTCAGAACGCGGTCACCGAGACCCCACCAGGTTCTGAGGCGCCAGCCGGACATGGGGGTCCGATCTGTGGCTCAGAACGCGGTCACCGGGATCCCGCCAGATTCTGAGGCGCCAGTCGGACATGGGTCCGCGCCGTCAGAGCCGGGCGGCGGCCTTGGCGTCGAGGTAGGCCGCGACCACAGCGGCGGCAAGGCGGTCGGGCGGCGCCTCGACGACCCGGGCGCCGCGGCGGGTGAGCTCGGCTGCGGCCCGGTCCCGGGCGTCGAGCACCCGGGCGGCCACCGCGCCGCGCCGGGCGGCCTCGGTGAAGCCGGCGTCGAAGGCACCGGTGCCAGTGCCGGGAGGGCCCGTGCCGGGCGTGCCGGTGTCGGGGTCGCCGTCGATAGGCGTCGTGGCGTCGACCGGGTCCGGCGGAGCGGCATCGACGATGAGATCGACGTCTGCGCAGGAGGCGACCACCACCGCGTGGCGGCGCACCAGCACCGGCACCGCGTCGAGCAGGGCGGCCGCCGCGGCCGCGTCGACCAGGTCGGTGAGCACCACCACCAGCGCCCGCTTGGTGGTGCCGATCACCCGGAACGCGAGCTCGGGGTCGCTGTCGACGGGACGGGGCTCGAGGGCGTGGAGGGCGCGCACCACCGCCGCCCCCGAGGCCCGGTGGGGCGTGACCCGAGCCCGGACCTCGTCGTCGAAGGCCACGGTCCCGCAGCGGTCGCCCACCGCGTCGGCCACCGCCGCCAGGGCCGCCGCCGCATCCACGGCCACGTCGAGGCGCGTGCGATCGGGCACCGTCGCATCCCAACTGCGCACCGGAGCAGCCATCAGCCGGCCCAGGTCGACGAGGGCGACGACGTCGCGCTCGGTGTCCTCCCGGTACTGGTTGGTCAGCGGTCGGCCCCGGCGGGCGGTCGCCACCCAGTTGACGTGGCGGACGTCGTCGTCGGGCTGGTAGTCCCGCAGGCGGTCGAAGTCGGTGCCCAGCCCGATCGCCCCTCGTCGGCGCCGGCCCGGATCGCGGAAGCGGCCCTGGCGCACGGCGGTGGCGAGGCGGCGCGCCGCGGGCAGGTCGGGGTCCACGTCGATCGCCGCCGGGCCGGCCCCCTGGTGGTCCCACCGGCCCAGGCCGAGGGGCCCGACCACCCGCACGGCCACCGGGGGCAGCTCGTGGCGGCCTCGTCGGTGGGCCACCACCCGGGCCTCGAGGCCGTCGTCGGCCTCGGCCGGCTCCACCTGGACATCGGGCCGAAGGGGCTGGCGGACCCGCGCCCGCCGGGCCCCGAGGCCCTCGACGGTCACGCTGAGCGGGGCGGCCACGCCGCGAGCGAGGCGGCCGGGCACGGTGCGAGTGACCGTCACTGGACGGCGGGCGGCCATGGCGTCCGCCCCCACCACCCCCGTGAGGGCGATCGCGACCAGCACGACGAGCGGCCACGGCGCTACCAGCAGGGCCAAGGCCAGGACGACGGCCAGCCCCACGGCGCGGGGTGACGGGCTCACCGGGCGCTCGGGTCCGCAACCGTCGGCCGGGCCGGGACCATGTCGTCGTCGCGGCTGGTGCCCCGGGAGCTCACGTCGGCTACCGGGGCACCGAAACGGCGGCGATGGCGGCGGCGACGGCGTCGTCGGGCCGGAAGCGCTCGAGCTCGGCCTCGGCCCGCAGCACGAGGCGGTGGCGGAGCACCGCCGGGGCGACCTCGACGATGTCGTCGGGGGTGACGAAACCCCGGCCGGCCAGGCGGGCCGTGCCCTTGGCGGCGGCGAGGAGGTGGACCCCCGCCCGGGGGCTGGCACCGACCTCCACGCTGGGCAGCTCGCGGGTGCGCCGGATGACGGCCAGCAGGTAGGCGCCGACCTCGTCGCTGACGGTGGTCTGGTCGACCTCGGCGCGCAGGGCGGCCACCAGCGCCGCGACCGCGCCGACGGTCTCGCCCCCGGCGTCGGGCGCCACGATGGGACGCACCTCGCCCAGCGCGGCGGGAGCCAGGCCCCGGCGGGCCAGTCGCAACAGGGCGGCCTCGTCGGCCTCGGTCGGGTACCCCACCTCGACCTTCATCAAGAACCGGTCCAGCTCGGCCTCGGGCAGCGGGTAGGTGCCCTCGTACTCGATGGGGTTCTGGGTGGCGACGACGAGGAAGGGGTCGGCCAGGCGCCGGGGCGAGCCGTCCACGGTGACCTGCCCCTCCCCCATCGCCTCCAGCAGCGCGGCCTGGGTCTTCGGCGGTGTGCGGTTGATCTCGTCGGCCAGCAGCACGTTGGTGAACACCGGGCCGGGGCGGAAGGTCAGGTCGCCGTCGCGAAGGGTCATGGTGCCGGTGAGGTCCGAGGGCAACATGTCGGGGGTGAACTGGGCCCGGCGGAAGCGGGCGCCGAGGGCCCGGGCGGTGGCCTCGGCGACGAGCGTCTTGGCCACGCCGGGCACCCCTTCGAGCAGGACGTGACCCCCGACGGCGAGGGCGACGACGAGGGCGTCGAGCACCGGGCCGGCGCCCACCACCACCGGCGCCACCGCCTCGCCCAGGCGGCGGCGGACGTCGACGACGGTCGCATCGGTCGGTCGGTCATCGGTCACGGCGCCTCCAGGAAGGCCGGTCGAACTGGTCGCGATCGGCGTCGCCCGAACGACGGGGATCGCGACCGGTACGGGAAGGTCGAGCGGTTCGGGACAGGGCCGCGGCCAGGGCGTCGACGTAGGCCCGCCGCGGCGGGGCCAGGGTCCGGGCGGTGCGCTCGGGTGGCCCGAGGCGCTGCCCGGCGCACCACATGGCGAGCAGGGCGGCTCCGGCCAGGCCGACCGCCGCCCGGCGCCACCGCACCGGCAGCGCCGAGATGCCCTCGACCCGCCCGTAGCCGTGCTGGGCCTCGGCGAAGGCGACGGGCCCGTCGCCGACGAGGGCCAGGGCGAAGGCGGCGGCGTCGGCGTCGCCCAGGTGGCGGTTGGAGAGCAGCGAGGCGTCGGCCACCGCGACCACGCCGCCCCGCGCCATCGCCGTCACCTCGCCGCTGCCGCCCACGAGAGGGGTGAAGCGGGTCGTGGTCCGGTAGCGGCCGCGACCGCCGCCCGAGAGCTGCTCGACCCCGGTGGTCTCGGGGGCGTCGGCCAGCGCCTGGGCCCGGGTCGGGCCCTCCTCGGTCCACCCGGGGTCGTGCCCGACCGCAGCCGCGACGTGGTCGGACGCGCCGGCGCCCACCGCCACCAGCCGCCCGCCCCGGGCGACGTGGTCGGCCACCGCCCGGAGGGACGCGGCTGGAGCGGCATCGGGCGGGTCGACGACGACGAGGGTGGTGGCGGGGTGGAGAGACGCGTCGGCGAGAGGCTCCTGGATGCGGGTGACCCGCACCCCCCGGAGCTCCAGGAGGTCGGCCCACGCGGCGGTCCCGTCGTCGCCGGTGGCGAAGGTCGAACCCGACGGCCCGCCGGGGTCGCTGCCGACCACGGCGTCGAACCCGGCGAGCACCACGTTGAGGCCACCGACGAGGACCACCACCACGAGGACCACCCGCTTGACCGGGCCGGTCCGGGCCCACCACGCCGGCACCCCGCTCACCGGGTCCTCCTCGCACCGAGGCCGTCCTCGACACTCCGAGGCGACGGCGCGACCTTCGCGCCGGCGTCGCCATGGGCCTCGGCGCGGGCGACGATCGACGGCCACTCCCGCCGGGCGGCGTCGACGTCGTCGGCCGCCGCCGCTCGACCGCCGTAGGCCACCTCGTCGAAGGTCCGGCCCAGCGCGGCGAGGGCGGGCGATGGCACCGACGCCACGACCCGCCGGGTTGTCGTGTCGGCCCGCACCGCAACGGCGCCGGCCTCCTCCAGGCGCAGCACGCCGGCGCGGAACCGCAGTCGCACGGCAGTGGACAGGTCTCCGTCGCGCTCGGCGGCCACCGCCTCGCGGTCGAGAGCCGCGGGATCGGCCCGGTGAGCCCGACGCCGGCGCACCTCGGCCGCCTCGTGGGTGCGGTTGCGGCGGCGCGCCGCCATGCCGGCGAGGATCGCGGCGCCAACCAGCACCACCGCCACCGCGGTGACGGCCCCCGCCGGCGTCGAGAGCAGGTCGCCCACCGGCTCGCCCACGTCCTGGGCCCGCTCCCCGATCCACCGGAGCACGCCGCGCAGCGGCCGGGGCACCTCGCGCTCCTGGTAGCGGTCGCCGTCGAGGATCCGGCGGGCATCGGCGCGCGCCCTCTCGGCGTCAGCCATCGGGTGGAGCACCCCCCCATGGTGCGGCGCCCGACGGTGCGGCCTTCGACGATGGATGGTCCGACGATGCGGCGCTCAACCGGGGGGCCTCCGACGACGCGGAGCCCGACGGTGAGGAGCCCGACGGTGCGGAGCCCGGCGCTGGGCGCCACGCACCGGGTGGGGGGGCCGGCACCCCACCGCCGGGCGGGGCCACGGGGCCGGCTGGGCCCGCGCCGGCAC
>NZ_DATLXO010000052.1:0-35002 GCF_035575815.1 Iamia sp. | reverse complement strand
GTCAGTCGGTCGGGTCGCCGAGGGCGCGGATCGCACCGTCGACCATCCACCCCAGCAGCTCATAGAGCCGCCAGGCCCCGAGGAAGCGGCGCGCCACCTCGGCCTCGGCGTCGGCCTCACCGCCTGCGGCGGCCAGCGCCTCGTTCAGGGCGTCGTCCTCGCTCCCGTCGCCGGCGACGCCCAGACGCTCGGCCAGCACCAGGCGCAGCGAGTTGACCCCGTTCATCCACTGGACCAGCTCGTCTTCGGACATGGCCTCGCCCGCCGGTCGGCTGAGGGCCGCCAACGCCGCCCGCCGCGAGTCGCGCAGCCCTCCCCCCTGCTCGATCTGCCACGCCGCCTCGGCGAGCAGGTCGTCGGGGTGCGCCGGAGGGAACAGGCGGCGCAGGGCCGGATCGGCCGACGGGTCGTCCAGCATGGGGTCGAGCTGGCCGGCGAGGGAGGTGAGCAGCTCGACCTCGTCGTCGTCGAGGCGCAGCACGAAGGTGCCGTTGCGCTTCCGGGAGACGGCGCGGCGCGCCATCCTTCTCAGCGGTCCTCGGGGCACGCTCGGACCTCCGACCCGGACGGGTCCTCGAGCGCACCGTCCTCGGGTGCGCCGGCCGGCCGTTTCGGCCTCGCGGCGTCGCGCCGGGCGCGATCCCGCGACGCAAGCTCGGGGTTGGGTCGGTGCGGCTGCTGTCGTCGGCAGGATCGGCTCGCCGCCCTCACGGTTGCTGCTCCATGGTCGCCCACAGCCCGTGCTCGTGGAGGCGGAACACGTCGAGCTCGACCTTGTCGCGCGGCCCGGAGGTGACGATGGCCTTGCCGTCGTTGTGCACCTGGAGCATGAGGTGGTCGGCCTTCTCCTTGGGGTAGCCGAAGAGCTTGCGGAACACCCAGGCCACGTACGACATCAGGTTCACGGGGTCGTCCCACACGATGACCTGCCACGGGCGGTCGAGGTCGGTGTCCTCGTCGGCGATCGGGTCGAGCACCTCGAGCGGCGCCACCTCGGTCGTCGACATGGGGTGAGTCTCCCAGGTGCGGGGGCCGGGCGGCTACGTCGGGACGCCGGGCGGAGCGACCGACGGGGCCCCCACGGCCACGGGCTGACGGCCGGTGGCCGCCAGCGGCTCGGCCAGCACCAGCAGCAGTCGCAGCACCGCCGCCCACACGAGCATCGACCCGAGCACGTGGAGGCCCACGAGCAGCTCGGGCACACCCGTCAGGTACTGCAGGTACCCCAACCCGCCCTGCAACACGACGACCGTCAGCAACACGCGCGCCCGCTCCATCGCCACCGCACCCACCATCTCGCGCTGCATGCGCACCACCAGCACGACCACGACAGCGAGGAAGACCCAGGTGAGGCCGCTGTGCACCATGGCGACCGAGCGCACCGCGATCGAGAGGCGCTCGGCGTCCGCGTCACCGGCGTGAGGTCCGGCCCCGGTCACCAGGGTGCCGGCGAGCATCACGATCGCTCCCACGGCGACGGCGACACGGGCCAGGCGCACGACGGTGGGTCCCGCCATCGGGGTCGTCGCCCCGGGCGTGCCGTCGGGCCCGTCGGGGCGAGCGGCGCGGTGGTGGAGGACGACAGCGTTGGCGACGAGCACGGCCGAGAGCAGGAAGTGGCCCTGCACCACCACCGGGTGCACGTGCAACGAAACGACGAGGGCGCCGAGGAGGATCTGGGCGAGCACGCCGACGACGAGGCCCCAGGAGAGCAGCGTGAGGTCGCGACGTCGGGGCAGGCGCCGCCGAGATCCCAGGACCGCGAGGGCCACCGCCACCGACACCGCGCCGGTGATGAGGCGGTTGGCGAACTCGATCCAGGGGTTCCACGACGACTCGCCGCGAGGGATGAGCTCGCCGGGCTCGCAGCCCGGCCACGACGAGCAACCCAGTCCGGATCCCGTCAGCCGCACCCCGGCGCCGGTCACCACGATGAACACCAGCGACCAGAGGGCCACGAGCGTGATGCGTCGGTAGGCGAGGGGCGAGAGGA
Organism: Iamia sp.; assembly: GCF_035575815.1. Taxonomy (NCBI): domain Bacteria; kingdom Bacillati; phylum Actinomycetota; class Acidimicrobiia; order Acidimicrobiales; family Iamiaceae; genus Iamia; species Iamia sp. The sequence continues at coordinate 33,009 of NZ_DATLXO010000052.1, read as the reverse complement.
CAGGGGCCCGGTCGAGGACGGCCACGGTCGAAGGCTACGGCCGCGCGCCCACTCCGAGCCAAGGCGGGGACGATCTCTGCTCCCCTTTGGCCCCTTCTCGAAAGCGGCCGTAGTCTCGCCGCTGTGACCCTGCCGACCACCGGTGCCGCCGCCGTCTCCCCGGCCCACCGCCGGGTCGGCGCCGCCGTTCGTCAGGCCGACCCCTCCTCGTCGCCGCGAGGAGACGACGAGGCGACGTCCGCTCCCGTGCCGTCCGCTCCCGTGCCGCCTCCTTCCGAGTCCGTGGTCCGCGACGCCGCGATGCCGACGCGCCCGACGCGGTCGAAGGTCGCCGCCTACGTCTCGCTCACCAAGCCGCGGATCATCGAGCTGCTGCTGGTGACCACCGTGCCCACCCAGATCGTGGCTGCCCGGGGCCTGCCGTCGGGCTGGCTCGTGCTCTGGACCGTGCTCGGCGGCGCCTTCGCCGCCGGCGGTGCCCACGCCATCAACATGGTCGTCGACCGCGACATCGACGCCCTCATGAAGCGCACCCAGAACCGTCCGCTGGTCACCGGTGAGATCACCCCCCGGGCCGCCATGACCTTCGCCGTGGTGCTCGAGGTGGCCGCCTTCGCCCTGCTGTGGGGAGCGGTCAACCTGCTCTCGGCCGTGCTCGCCGTCTCGGCCACCGGTTTCTACGTCTTCGTGTACACGCTGTGGTTGAAGCGCACGTCGACGCAGAACATCGTCATCGGCGGCGCCGCCGGCGCGGCGCCGGTGCTGATCGGGTGGTCGTCGGTGACCGGCACCCTGACGTGGGCCCCGATCGTCCTCTTCGCGGTGATCTTCGTGTGGACCCCGCCCCACTTCTGGTGCCTCGCGGTGCGCTACAAGGACGAGTACGCGGCTGCCGAGGTACCCATGCTCCCGGTGGTCGCGAGCATGGCGACGGTCACCCGCCGCATCGTCGCCTACACCGCGGTGCTCTGGGCCACCACGCTCCTGTTCGCCCCGGTCGCGGACATGGGTCCGCTCTACCTGGCGGCCGCCGGTGTGCTGGGCGCCGCCTACCTCGGGCTCACCGTCGACCTGATGCGGGTACCCGGCGCGGCCAAGGCCATGCGGCTGTTCCACTGGTCGATCACCTACGTCACCCTCCTCTTCGGGGCCATGGCCCTCGACCAGCTGCTGGCCGGTGGTGCGTGATCGCCGGCACCGCCCTCGTGACGGGCTCCTCCGGTGCCCCCCCACCCCGCAGGCGCCTGTTCGCAGGTGATTCGGGGGCCCTCGGAGGCCCTGTGTATTGTCCCCGCCCGATAGGAACCGTCTCTCCACCGGGTGGCGTCCCGTCCCGCTCGTGGGGGACGTCGCCGACGAGGTCCACGCGTCGATGACCGCAACCCAAGCCCCCCCGAGGCCCACGGCGCCCGACGCCCCCGTGCGCACCGCGGCGCCTGTCGGTGGCCTGGCCGGCATCCTCGGGTCCGCCGATCACAAGGTCGTCGGCCGCCTCTACGTCGGCACCGCGCTCCTCATGGCGCTGGCCTCGGGCGTGGCGGGCCTCCTCGCCGGCATCGATCGCATCGACGGCGTCGCCGGCAACACGATCCTGAACGAGAGCACCGCCGACCAGGTGGTCACGTTCCACGCCACGTCGGCCACCCTGCTGGTCCTCATCCCCGCGCTGCTCGGGCTGGCCATGGTGGTCGTCCCCCTCCAGGTCGGCGCGCGCACCATTGCCTTCCCCCGGGCGGCGGCCGCCTCCTACTGGACCTTCCTGGTCGGGGCGGGCATGACCGTCACCGCGTACGCCATCAACGGCGGGCCCGGCGGGGGCCGTTCCGATGCCGTCGACCTGTGGCTCGCGGCCACCGCCCTCGTCGCCGTGGCCCTGGTCCTCGGCTCGGTCTGCGTCGCCACGACGGTGCTCGCCGTGCGCACCAAGGGGATGGGCCTCGATCGGGTGCCGTTCTTCAGCTGGTCGATGCTCTGCACGTCGGTCCTCTGGCTGCTCACCCTGCCGGTGCTCGTCGCCGTGCTGATCGTCATGTACGTCGACCACCGCTACGGGCAGGTCTTCATCGGCGACGGCGGACCGGCCATGTACGAGCAGGTCGCGTGGTTCGGTCGTCAGCCGCAGGTCTACGCCGTGGCCATCCCGGTGCTCGGCCTCGTCCTCGATGCCGCCACCACCGCGTCCGGCGTCCGCCTGGTCCAACGGGGCGCGGCGCGCGTCGCCATCGGTGCCTTCGCCGTCCTCGGCGTCGGCGCCTTCGCCCTCGAGGCCATCTCCTCCCCCGAGGCGGCCGACCAGCCCGTCACCAAGGCCATGGCGCTCCTCGCCCCACTGCCGGTGCTCGCCGTCGTCGGCCTCGCCGCCGGGATGCTGAGACAGCGGTTCCCGAAGGTCACCAGCGGTCTCGTCGGTGGGATCATCGCCACCCTGGTCCTGCTGCTCGCCACCCTGGTCGGCGCGGCCACCGCCTTCGAGGGCGCGCTCGAGCTGGCCGGCACCCAGTGGGTCACGGCGCAGGCGCACCTCACCCTGGTCGCCGCCGCCATCGGGCTCGTCGCCGGTCTCTACCACTGGTCGACCAAGGTCGTGGGCCGGGTCGCCGGCGAGGGCCCGGGCCGCACCGCCCCCCTGGTCATCGCCCTCGGAGCCGTGGTGCTCGCCGGTCCCGAGGCCCTCTCGGGCCTCCTCGGCGACGGTGACGAGGCGGCAACGGGCATCGAGGCCCTGAACGCCGCGGCCGTGGCCGGCGCCGTCCTCGTGCTGCTCGGAGGCCTGGTCGCGACCTCCGGGCTGGTCGGTCGCCGGCGCGCCGATGAGCCCGCCGACCCGTGGGACGGCCACACCCTCGAGTGGGCCACCGCCTCGCCGCCCTCGTTCTCCAACTTCGATGGTGATGTCCCAGCGGTGACCTCGGCCGAGCCGCTCCGGGTCGACGCCGACGCCGAGGAGGTCTCCGCCTGATGGCCACCGCCACCGCCAGCGCCGTCCACGACGAGGCCGTCCACGACGAGGCCGTCCACGGCGCCGCCTACGACCTCGTCCCCGACGCCGCCGCCGCCGGCGGGAGCCGGCCCCGGGTGCTGCTCGTGGGCACCGCCCTCGCCGGCGGAGCCATCATCATGGGCTTCGCCGGGCTGATCGGCATCTATCTCTCGGTCCGCCACGCCGTGATCACCGGCCCCGAGGTCGATGGCGAGGCACCGGTGTGGCTGGCCGACGCCTCGGGCGCGGTGCCGCTCACGCCGGCCAACATCGCGTTCGGCACCCTTCTGCTGTCGTGCGTGACGATGCAGTGGGCCGTCGACGCGGTGAAGAAGAACGACCGGCGCAACGCCTACTTCGCCCTGGCGATCACGATCCTCTTCGGTGCCGCGGTCGTCAACGCCACCTCGTTCCTCTACACCCAGACCGGCCTGCCGGTGGCGGGCGACACCAACCCCGCCGGCCTGCTCTTCTACGCGGTGACCGGTGCCCACCTGGCCCTCGTCGTCGGCGCCCTCGTGTTCGCGGTGCTGATGACCGTCCGCACCCTCGGCGGCGAGTACGCCGGGCGCGACCGGGAGGGCATCGTCGCCGCCAGCCTCATCTGGTACCTGACCACGGCCATCTTCGCCGTGATCTGGTACGCCGTCTACGTGACCAAGTAGGGATCGACGTGCTCACCACCGGATCCAAGTGGTTCTTCGGCCTCGCCGGCGCCGCCCTCGTGGCGGCCCTGGTCTACGGCGGCGCCACCAACCCCAGCGAGGTCGGCATGTCGACGCTGACCGGCGTGATCACGCTGGGCTACAAGGGCGGCGTCGGCGACCACATCGGCTACGCCGTGCTCATGGGCCTCGTCGGCGCCGGGCTGTTCCTCGGCTCCACCACCGCGGCCTTCCGCGACGCCTCGGTCGAGGCCACCGCCGAGCTCATCGAGCGTGATGCGGTCCCCGAGGTCGTCGCCCCCGCCGCCGGCAGCTACTGGCCGGTGCTCGGGGCCTTCGGCGCCGGCGCCCTGGTCGTCGGGCTGGTCACGACCCCGCTGCTCGTCTACGTCGGCATCGCCGTGCTCACCGCGGTGGCCTTCGAGTGGGCCATCAGCGCCTGGGCCGAGAAGGCCACCGGTGACGCCGAGGTGAACCGGGCCATCCGGCGCCGGGTGATGATGCCCGTCGAGGTACCGGTCCTCGGGGCCCTCGGCATCGCGGTGTTCGTGCTCGCCGTCTCCCGCATCCTCCTCGCCCTGCCGCAGCTCGGCGTCTACGTCCTCTTCGCCGCGGTGCCGATCATCGTGCTCGTCGTCGCCTTCGCCCTCTCCGCCCGGCCCCGGATCAACCGCTCGGTCGTGGCCGGCCTGTGCGTGGTCGGCGGCCTGGCCATCCTGGCCGGCGGCGTGATCAGCGCCGCGGTCGGACCCCGCGAGATCGAGCCCCACGAAGGGGAAGAGGAGTCCGAAGGTGCCCCCCTGCTCGCTCCCGCTGCGCCCGTCGTGATCTCCGGGACCTCCCGATGAGCGCTGCCCCCAACCCTGACATCTCTTCGCGAGGAGCCTGCATGTCCGTCCTTCGCCGGGCCCGTCTTCTCGGCCCCGCCGCGGTGGTCGCCCTCCTGGCCGCCTGCGCCGGCAACGCCCCCCAGGACACCCTCGAGCCCGAGGGCAAGTACGCCAAGGACATCGACAACCTGATCAGCCCGATCTTCGTGATCTCCGGCATCGTGTTCGTGCTGGTGCTGGGGGGCGCGGTGCTCATCGCGATCAAGTACCGGGCTCGCGACGACGAGCACTTCGACGACATGCCCCACCAGGTCCACGGCAACAACACCCTGGAGATCGGCTGGACCATCCTCCCCGCGCTGATCCTCGGCGTGGTGGGCGTGCTCAGCGTGGCCGCCATCTTCAACCTGTACGAGGAGCCGCCCGCCGACGCGGTGAAGGTCCAGGTCGTCGGCCAGCAGTGGTGGTGGGAGTACCGCTATGACCTCGACGGCGACGGCAGCTACGAGGAGATCGTCACGGCCAACGAGCTGGTGATCCCGTCGGGCGAGCAGGTCGGGCTGGAGATCACCTCCCGCGACGTCATCCACTCCTTCTGGGCACCGAAGCTCAACGGCAAGCGCGACGCGGTGCCCAACCGATCGCACCCGTGGAACCTCCAGGCCGACCAGCCCGGTGAGTACATCGGGCAGTGCACCGAGTTCTGCGGCCTGTCCCACGCCGAGATGCGGATCAAGGTCGTCGCCCTCGAGCGCGACGACTTCGACCAGTGGGTCACCGATCAACAGGTCGAGGCCGAGACCTACGCGGAGGACGACACGTCCGAGGAGGCCGAGGGGTACCGGGTCTTCACCCAGCAGCTCTGCGCCAGCTGTCACCTCGTGGCCGGCGTCAACGACGACGAGTTCTCCGACGAGAGCATCCCGGAGTTCCACCGTGACTCGATCGGCGGCCCCGGCACCATCACCGACCCCGAGCTGCAGGCCAGTCGCCACGCCCCGAACCTGACCCACTTCATGAGCCGCAGCACCTTCGCCGGGGCCAAGTTCGACCTCCGGCGCGACACTGAGGAGTGCGAGGCGCTCGGCGTTCGTTGGGCCGAGGACGAAGACGATCTCGAGCGGTGCCTCGATCGTGGTGCCCTCGAGGCCTGGATGCGCAACCCGCCGGCGGAGAAGGCGATGGCTGCCGAGGTCGTTCCCGGCCGCAGCCCGCGGCGCGGCATGCCCAACCTCGAGCTGACCGAAGAGCAGATCGACCAGCTGGTCGCCTACCTGAGCACGCTCAAGTAGGCGACGGGAGAGATCGACATGACCCCCACCTCCGGCCCCCTGGCGCTCCCCTCCGGCGAGGCGCCGCCGCGCAACCCCCTCGGCGTGTTCGCCCGGCCCACGGCCACCCGCGGCTGGCGCAGCTGGATCACCACCGTCGACCACAAGCGCATCGGCATCATGTACGGCGCCGCGTCGCTGTTCTTCTTGCTCATAGGCGGCATCGAGGCACTGCTGATCCGGGTGCAGCTGGCCACCCCCGACGGCCAGGTGCTCTCGGCCGACGCCTACAACCAGGTGTACACGATGCACGGCACGACGATGATCTTCCTCGTCGTCATGCCCATCGGCGCCGCGTTCATGAACTACCTGATCCCGCTGCAGATCGGGGCCCGTGACGTTGCCTTCCCCCGCCTGAACGCGCTCAGCTTCTGGACGTTCCTCGGCGGCGGCATCCTGCTCAACTCGTCGTGGCTGCTCGGCGGCGGCGCCGATGGCGGGTGGTTCAACTACGCCCCCAACAACGGCGTCATCTACTCGCCGTCGCACGGCATCGACTTCTGGAACATGGGCCTGATCATCACCGGCATCGCCTCGCTGGTCGGCGCGATCAACCTGATCGTCACGTGCCTCAACCTGCGGGCACCGGGCATGAAGCTGTTCCGGATGCCGGTGTTCACCTGGATGGCCCTGGTGACCCAGTTCCTGTTGCTCTTCGCCATCCCGGTGCTCACCGTGGCGCAGTTCCTGCTGCTCTTCGACCGCCTCTTCGGCGCCCGGTTCTTCGACGTCGACGCCGGCGCCGATCCGCTGCTCTGGGAGCACCTGTTCTGGATCTTCGGTCACCCCGAGGTCTACATCATGGTGATCCCCGCCTTCGGTGTGATCTCCGAGATCATCCCGGTGTTCAGCCGCAAGCCGCTCTTCGGCTACCCGTTCATGATCTTCTCGGGCATCGCCATCGGCTTCCTGGGCTGGGGCGTGTGGGCCCACCACATGTTCGCCTCGGGCATCGGCCCGCTGTCGGTCGCCGCCTTCTCGGTGTCGACGATGTTCATCGCGGTGCCGACCGGCGTGAAGATCTTCAACTGGCTCGCCACCATGTGGGGCGGACGGCTGAAGCTCGAGGCGCCGCTGCTGTACTCGATCGGCCTGGTCACGATGTTCACCATCGGTGGCCTCTCGGGCGTCACCCACGCCGTGGCCGCATCCGACACCCAGCAGACCGACACCTACTACATCGTCGCCCACTTCCACTACGTGCTCTTCGGTGGCGCCCTCTTCGGGTTCATCGGCGGCTGGTACTTCTGGTGGCCGAAGGTGTTCGGCTACACGCTGGGCAACACCGTCGGCAAGGTCAACTTCTGGATCCTGCTCGTCGGGTTCAACCTCACCTTCGGCCCCATGCACATCCTCGGTCTGCAGGGCATGCCCCGCCGCACCTACACCTATCGTGACGGCTACGGCTTCAACCTCTGGAACTTCGTGAGCACCATCGGCGCCTTCACCATCGCGGTGTCGTTCCTCGTGTTCTTCTGGAACATCTGGTCGTCGTACAAGAAGGCCAAGGCGTCGGGCCTGAAGATGGTGGCCGATCCGTGGGACGGACGGTCCCTGGAGTGGACCATCCAGTCGCCGACCCCGGTCCACAACTTCGACATCTCGCCGACGGTGCACCGCCTCGATGACTTCTGGCACCGCAAGTACCAGGAGAACGGCGACGGGAAGCTGGTGCGCATCGCCACCTCCGAGCAGATCGTGCAACCTGGCAACCCCCGGGGCGTCCACCTGCCCTCGCCGTCGTACTGGCCGATCGTGCTCGCCGCGGGGCTGCCTTTCGTGGGCTGGGGGCTCATCTTCAACCTGTGGCTGTGCCTGGTCGGCGGCATCCTCATCGTCGCCGCCATCTACGGCTGGGTGCTCGAGCCCTCGACCGCCCCCGAGGCCGCGCGCGGCCCCGACGATCACGTGACGCCCCCCGACCGGGAGGGCGACGGCGGCCAGTCCGCCGCGACCGAGGAGGCCGCGCTCGTTGACTGACACCACCACCTCTGACCAGCGAGCGGCGGCCGAGGCGCTCGAGCAGCGCTCCGAGCAGGCCGCGGCCATCCGCGAGGCCGGGCTCGGCGCGTACGCCGAGGGCGAGGATCACGACCACCACATCACCAACACGGGGATCTCCAACTCCAAGCTGGCGATGTGGGTGTTCCTCGGCTCTGAGTGCCTGCTCTTCGGCGGGCTGATCTCGACGTTCCTGCTCTACAAGAACAACAACCTGGCGGGCGGGCCGACACCGCACGAGCTCTACGACATCGAGCTCACCTCGATCTCGTCGTTCGTGCTGCTCATGTCGTCGCTGACCATGGTGCTGGCGGTCTCGGCCATCCAGCGCGGCGAGCACGCCCGGCTGCGGTTGTGGCTCCTGACCACGGCGGTGCTCGGCTCGGTCTTCATCTCCGGCCAGGTCTATGAGTTCCAGGTCTTCGTGAAGGAGGGCCTCGGGTTCACCACCAACTCGGCCGGCTCTGCCTTCTTCGCCCTGACCGGGTTCCACGGGGTGCACGTCACCCTCGGCATCGTGATGCTGCTCTCGACCGTTCTGCTGTCACTGGCGGGCCGCATCCCGCGGGCCCGGGCCGAGGCGGTCGAGATCGTCGGGCTGTACTGGCACTTCGTCGACGTGGTCTGGGTGCTGATCTTCACCATCGTCTACCTGATCCCCTGAGAGGCCGGACATGACCGATGCCGCCACCTCCGAGTCGCCCACCACGGCGGCCGACGCGGCCCCGCGCGTGGCCGACGCACCCCACGCCGGCGACCACGAGCACACCAGCGACGGTGTGTACATCAAGATCGCGGCCCTGCTGGCGGTGTTCACCGCGGCCGAGGTGGCGTGGCCCTACCTCATCGACGACGGGCCCTTGCTCATGTGGCCCCTGCTGGTGGTCATGGCCATCAAGTTCGTGGTCATCGCGTCGTACTTCATGCACCTCAAGTTCGATTCCAAGGTGCTGACCCGGGTCTTCTACACCGGCCTGGTGCTGGCGGTGTCGGTGTACGTCGCCGCCCTCTTGACGTTCCAGGTCTTCGGGAACTGAACGGCGTCGAACCCCCCATGGCCCTGATGCTCTCCGTCGCCTCGGCTCCGGACGTCTGGCGCCTCCAGCTCCACCCCGAGGTCTGGCTGCTGGTGGCCGGCCTGGTGGGCCTCTACACCTACGCCGTGCGGGTCGTGGGGCCCAAGGTGGTGGCCGAGGGCCAGCCGGTCGTGACCCGGCGCCAGCTGGCGGCCGCCGTGGCGGGTATCACCATGCTCTGGCTGGCGTCGGACTGGCCGATGCACGACATCGGCGAGCGGTACCTCTACGTCGTGCACATGGTCCAGCACACCGTGCTCACCCTGGTCGTCCCGCCCCTCGCTCTGCTCGCCACGCCGCGGTGGCTCGCGGATCTCATCCTCGGCCAGGGTCGGGTGCGGCGCTTCGTCCGCCTGGCGTCGCTCCCGATCGTGGCCGGGGTGGCCTACAACGCCATGTTTGCCGCCGTGCACTGGCCCGCCCTCGTCAACGCCTCGGTCGCCAACGGTGCCCTCCACTACGTCGTGCACGTCGTGCTCGTCTTCACCGCGGTGATGATGTGGATGCCGGTGTGCGGGCCCGTCGCCGAGTGGCGCATCTCCCCGCCGGCGCAGATGGTCTACCTGTTCCTCATGTCGATCGTGCCGACGGTTCCGGGAGGGTGGCTGACCTTCGCCGACAACGCCGTCTACCGCGCCTATGACACCCCGCTGCGGGCGTTCGGCATCAGCGTCGTCGACGACCAGCAAGCCGCCGGGGTGTTCATGAAGCTCGTCGCCGGCGGTGAGCTGTGGGTGATCATCACTGCCATGTTCTTCGTCTGGGCCTTCCGTCACCAGAAGGAGGAGGAGGAGCTCGACCGGGCCCGCCGGCCGCCCGCCTCCCCGACCGCCCCCGATGCCGGTGACGCGGACGAGGCCGGCGGATCCGACGCCCCCCTCACCTACGAAGCGGTGTCGCGCGCCTTCGCCGAGTCCGACCCCGCACCCGAGCCCGAGACACCACAGCGTCCCTGACGCCACCCCTCGTGACCGTCGTCGCCCCCCGCATCGCGCCCGGCTCGGCTCCCGCCGTCCGGCGCATCCTCGCCCAGCTGCGCATGGAGCTGGTGCTGACCCTGCGCCGGGGCGAGTCGGTGCTGTTGACCTTCCTCATCCCTGTGCTGATCCTCGTCTTCTTCAGCCTGGTCGACGTCCTCCCCACCGACACCGCCGAGCCCGTCGACTTCCTCCTACCCGGGGTGCTGGCCCTCTCGGTGATGTCGACGGCCATGACCGGCCTGGCCATCGCCACCGGCTTCGAGCGCTCCACCGGGGTGCTGAAGCGCCTGGCGGTCACGCCCCTGGGTCGCCGTGACCTCATCGCCGCCAAGCTCGCGACGGTGCTGGCCGTCGAGGCCATCCAGGTCGCCGTCTTGCTGGTCGTCGGCGCCGCCCTGGGGTGGACGCCCACCGCGGGGCTGGCGTTGGCGCTGCTCGGGATGGCCCTGGCCACGGTGGGCTTCGCCGGCATCGGCATGTTGATGGCGGGGTCGTTGCCGGCGCTCACGACGTTGGCGGTGGCCAACGCCGTCTACCTGGTGTTGTTGTTCCTCGGCGGCATCGTGGTCCCGCTCGACGACATGCCCGCCGTGCTGCGCGTCGTGGCCCGGATGCTGCCCGTCGGCGCCCTCTCGGACGTCACCCACGGGGCCATGACCGGAGCCGCCGTCCCCGGCGCGGCGTGGGTCGTGCTGGCGCTGTGGGCCGTCGCCGGCCCCGCGTTGGCGGCGTGGCGCTTCCGCTGGGAGTAGCGCGCCGGTCGTCCTCAGCACTGCTCCCGACCGCCGGCGACCGGCGCGAGGGGGCTGATCCGGTACAGCGTGCCGTCCGCCTCGGCGGCGGCGACGGTGAGCTGCACGTGCTCCTCCAGCTCGTCCGGAGTGAAGAAGTAGTCGTGGGTCTCCCGATCCGACCACGCCAGGTAGCTGTCGTTGCACGCCGTGAGCCGCAGGAAGCGAGCCGGCAGGGCCCGAGCTTCGCCCGTGCGGTAGTCCCCCTTGGCTGGCGACGACCGGAGCGGTTGACGCTGGCTGGCCGCCCAGAGGCCGTTCGGGTCGTTGGTGTAGAGGATCGCCTCGCCCGGCAGGTCGCGGACCGCAGCCGCCAGGTCGGGCGACAGCCGCGACGGCACCGCGTACCCGACCCCGTTCACCGCCGCGGCGCGGACATCCCGTGCTGCGGCGACGCCCTGTCCGAGCACGAACAGCACCAAGAGGCCGGCCCCGACCGAGCGGGCGAGGCGCCGCCGAGGCTCCGGCACGCACAGGGGGAGCCGTTCGAGCCCCACGGTCCCGAGGACGACCAGCGGGACCCACAGGGGGGACATGAGCCGGGTGCCGATGGGGTTCAGGGCCGTGGCCAACTGGGCGAGGGCGAGGTAGGTGGCGTAGGCGCCGACGAAGAGCAGGAGTGGCACCAGGCGGACGGCCGCGGGCACCTGCAGCCGCTGGCGGAGCGCCACGCCGGCCCGCGCCCCGAGGAGCAGCCCGGCGCTCAGGAGGAGGAGCGCGGCCACGACGGTCGCCCCTTGCAGCCAGGCCGGCGCGGGCGACGGGAGGGCCCACTCCCCGAGCGTGGAGGCGAACCGCTCGCCCACCGTCGCCGGCCCGTCGGTGGACGGGGGACGGAAGCCCATGGCGGTCCCGTCGACTCCCCGGTTGCGGAGGGCCCAGGCGACGGGGACGACCGCCGAGAGGGCGGAGAAGGCCGACGCGGAGGTCACCGCGTCGCGCCAGCCGTGGCGCCAGCGGCCCAGGAGGATCGCCAGCGCGCCCGTGGGGATCAGGACGATGCCGGCGTAGCGGAACAGGAAGGCTAGGGCGACGAGCGTCCCGGCCACGACCAGCCAGGCGACGCGCCGGTGCGTGGTGGCCAGGCGTTCAAGGACCAGGACGAGCGCGAGGGAGGCCACGATGAAGGCCGGTTCGGTCCACGCCATCCTCCCCACTGCGAGGAGCGGTGGGCTGATGGCGAGCAGGACGGTGGCGACGGAGACGAGCACGGGCGTCCGCACGTGGTTTCGGAGCAACCGGGCACCGAGCACCACGGATGCGGCGGCCGCGCCGGCGTTGAAGGTGCGGACGGTCCACTCGACGCTGACCCCGAGCCACTGGCCGACGGCGACGACCGTGGGCAGCCCCGGGGGGAACACCGTCAGCGCCATCCCCCGGAAGGTGCGGAGGCCGTGCCCCTCGGCCAGGTTGAGGCCGGCCGAGAGGTAGTTCATGGAGTCGGGGGTCAGGCCGGGACCCCGAGCGGTCGCCACCATCGTGAGGACGGCGGCGGCGAGCGCAGACAGCCACGTGACCGGCGCGATCCGCTCGCGTCGCCAGGGCGCGCCGCCGGAGGGCGCCGCCGCCGCCTTCGGGGCGGTCACCTCGCCGTCGGTCGGGCGGTGCACGCCGTACGGTACCTCCCGTCGCCCGAGGCCCGACGGTCCCCCGGCGGGGGATGACAGCCGGCACGGTCCCCGCCACGGGCCGGGCGGTCACCCCGGGCGGGAGGTCGATCGGGGACAATCCGACGTCGGAGCGCCTCACCGCCACAGGCACGTCGGAGGGGCATCGAGATGCCAGCACCTGAGAGCGCACGCCGGGCCACCCGCGCCCCCGTTGCCCACCCGTGCAGCCAGGGGCGCGCTCCGCGCCGCCGTCGGGGCGACGAGGGCCCGACCTCCGGGTCGCCTCAGCGGGCGCGCCCGCCCGAGCGATCGCTGGCGTCGACGCGGCGGACCGTCGGGATCTCGCCGGTGATGGTGGTCATGCGGAGGAACACGTCCTCGAGGGTCTGGCGCCCAGCCCGAAGATCGGTCAGGGGCAGGTCGTGGACCGCCAGCCACGATGTGAGGGCGTTGATGTTCGACGGCGTGGCCGGCGTCTCCACGACGTACTCGCCGGGCGCCACCTCGTCGACGCCGGCCATCAGGGTCTTGCCCAACGCCGCGGTGTCGAGCCCCGGGGGCGCCCCGAAGCGGATCTCGACGCTGCCCGCCGATCTCATCAGCTCCACCGGCGTGCCGCTGGCGACCACCCGACCCTGGTCGATGATCACGACGCAGTCGGAGATCTTCTCGGCCTCCTCCAGGTCGTGGGTCGTGATGACGACGGCGAGGCCGGCGGTGCGCAGGTCGGCGACGAGCTGACGCACGAGGAGGCGGCCCGACGGGTCGATGCCGGCAGTCGGCTCGTCGAGGAACACGACCTCGGGCCGTCCCACGAGGGCGAGCGCGAGGGACAGGCGCTGCTGCTCGCCGCCCGAGAGCGTGCGCCACGGGGCCCGAGCGCGATGGCTGAGGCCGACCCGCTCGAGCAGCCCCGCCGGGTCCTCGGCGACGGCATGGAACGCGGCGAGCAGCTCGAGCATCTCGATCGGCCGGGCCCCCGGGTAGACGCCGCCCTGCTGGGGCATCACGCCGAGGCCGGGCATGAGCTCGGCGTGCTGGGTGACGGGATCGAGTCCGAGGACGCGCACCCGGCCCGCGTGGGGGACCAAGAGGCCCTCGAGCGTCTCGACCGTCGTGGTCTTGCCCGCCCCGTTGGGCCCGAGCAGGGCCAGCACCTGGCCCCGCTCGACAAGGAACGACACCCCGTCCACCGCCGTCACCTCGCCTCGGTGCACGACGAGGTCGTCAACCTCCACCGCAGCCATCCACCGACGCTACCCGTGCCGCCGGGAGTCGGAACCCCACCCGTTCGGATGAGGCGAGCGATGGGTGGCGTTGGGGGCGAAAGCCCGGAGGGGCGCCGGGCCGAGGCGTCTAGCGTTCGGCGGTGCTCGACATCAGGCGCATCCGCACCGACCTCGACGGCGTGGTCGCCGACCTGGCCCGCAAGGGCGTTCCGCCCGCCGAGGTGTCCGCGGTGCATGAGCTCGACGTCCGCCAGCGCGAGGTGGCCGCTCGGCGCGACGAGGTGCGCCGCCGGGTGAAGGGCCTCTCGGCCGAGGTCGCTCGACTGCATCGCGACGGTCAGCCCGACGCGACCGACGCTCTGCGCGCCGAGAGCCGCAACCTCGGCGACGAGGAGGCCCGCCTGGCCGGTGAGACCGACGCCCTCGCGGCGGAGATCCGCGAGCTGTTGCTGGGCATCCCGAACACACCTCACCCCGACGCGCCGAGCGGGGCCGACGAGCGGGACAACCCGGTGCTGCGGGTCTCGGGCTACGACCCCGACGGCTACGGCGAGCACCAGCGGGTGCCGCACTGGACCACGGGCGAGGCCCTCGGGATCCTCGACCTCGAACGGGCGGTGAAGATCTCGGGGTCGATGTTCACCATGCTCCGGGGCGCGGGGGCCACCCTCTCGCGGGCGCTGTGCCAGCTGGCCCTCGACCGCAACGCGGATGTGCACGAGGAGATCCGACCGCCCAGCCTGGTCACCACCGCGACGCTCACCGCCGCCGGGCAGCTGCCCAAGTTCGCCGACGACGCCTACGCCATCGGGCGCGACGACCTGTGGTGCATCCCCACCTCCGAGGTGCCGCTCACGTCGCTCGCCGCCGGCGAGGTGCTCCCCGCCGCGGAGCTTCCCATGCGGTTCATGGCCTACTCGCCGTGCTACCGGCGCGAGGCGGGCTCCGCGGGGCGTGACACGCGCGGCCTGCTGCGCACCCACGAGTTCGACAAGGTCGAGATCCTCGCCTACGCCACACCCGAGCAGGCGCCGCCCCTCCTGAACGACATGGTGGACCGCGTCGAGACCCTCGTCGCCGCTCTGGGCCTGGCCTACCGGGTCATCGAGATCTGCACCGGCGACCAGGGCCAGGGCCACCACCGCTCCTTCGACGTCGAGGTCTACGCGCCGGGGTGCGACCAGTGGCTGGAGGTCTCGTCGGTGTCGTGGTTCTCTGACTACCAGGCCCGCCGGGCCGCCATCCGCTATCGCCCCGACGGGGCCAAGGGCAACGAGCTGGTCCACACCCTCAACGGCTCCGCCCTCGCCGTGCCCCGGGTGTGGGCCGCCATCGTCGAGACGCACCGCCGACCCGACGGCACCGTAGCGGTGCCCGAGCCGCTCTGGCCCTACATGCGAGGCATCGAGGTCATCGGCGGCGCCTGAGCTCGGCCTGTCGATCGAAGTGGGGCACGTCGTGGTCCCCGGGGCGACCAGTTCGCACCCCGGTTCGGTGGTCAGGCGGCGCGGCGGCGGGCCACCTCGTGGAGGCGTTCGGCGGAGATGACCCCGAGCAGGTGCTCGTCGGCGTCGACGACGGCGACCCACCCGGCGTCGTCGAGCAGGAGGGCGGCGAAGGCGTCGCGCAGGGTGTGGCCCTCGCCCACCCGGGCGTCGAGGGCGACCGCGGCCTCGCTGACGGTGGTGGACGAGGCGCCGTCGCCCTCGGTCGCCGAGCGGCGCAGCACCCCGACGAGGCGCCCGTCGGCGAGGACCGGGGCGTGCACCCACCCGGCGGCGTCGAGCTGCCGGCGGGCCTCGACGAGCGTCAGGCCGACATCGAGCACCACCGCCGGTTCCTCGACGGCGTCGCGGTCGATGGGCATGACATCGAGGCGCTTCAGGCCCCGGTCGGCGCCGACGAAGTCGGCCACGAAGTCCGATCCCGGGTCGTCGAGGATGTCGCCCGGCGTGCCGTAGCGGGCCAGCTCGCCGCCCACCGCCATCACCGCGATGCGGTCGCCCAGGGTGACGGCCTCGTTGATGTCGTGGGTGACGAACACGATGGTCTTGCGCACCGTCTCCTGCAGGCGTAGGAACTCCTGCTGCAAGCGGTCGCGGCTGATGGGGTCGATGGCGCCGAAGGGCTCATCCATGAGCAGCACCGGCGGGTCGGCGGCGAGGGCCCGGGCCACCCCGACGCGCTGGCGCTGACCGCCCGAGAGCTGGTGGGGATACCGGTCGCGATACTCCTCAGCGGGCAGTCCGACGAGGTCGAGCAGCTCCTCGGTACGGGCTCGGATGCGGGCCTTGTCCCAGCCCAGCAGGCCCGGCACGGTGCCGACGTTGTCGGTGACGGTCTGGTGGGGGAACAGCCCGACCTGCTGGATCACGTAGCCGATGCGGCGGCGCAGGCCCACCGGGTCGACGTCGGTGACGTCCTCGCCGTCGAGCAGGATCCGCCCCGAGGTCGGCTCGATCAGGCGGTTGACCATCCGCATGGTCGTCGTCTTCCCGCAGCCCGACGGGCCGACGAGCATGCAGATCTCACCTTCGGGGATCTCGAGCGAGAGGGCTCGGACGGCCACCTGGCCGTTGTCGTAGCGCTTCGTCACCTGGTCGAGCGTGATCATCGGCGGTGGGTCCTCTGTTCAGCGGGCGACGACCGATGACCTCTGCGACCGGAACAGTGCGGTCCATCGGGAATCGTTGGCTTCGGCGCCCGGGGAGGCTACCGTCATCGCAGATTCATCGACCCACCGGTCAGGTGCAACCACGCGCCGGACCGCGGGACCCGGGGCGCGTCGAACACGCGGGAGGGCCACCGTGCATCTCCACCTACGCCTGAGCCCGCGCCTGACGCGCGCACCAGTTCCGCGGTTGACGGCGGCACCCGTCGCCACGGTCGCTCCACCGCGGCGTCGAACCGGGGCTGACGGCCCCCGGAACCGCAACCGGTGAGCCCGCTGATGGCGGCGGTCGTCGCCCAGCAGAACCCCACCGAACGGTGGTGGTGGGGCGAGTGGCTCGGGCGCGACGCGAACCGCGAGCTGATCCTCGACGCCACCCGCGAGCACGTGATCCTCACCGTCGCCGCCGTGCTCGTCGGCCTGGTGCTGGCGCTGCCGGCCGCCATCGCGGTGAACCGCCGGCCCCGCCTCAAGGGCCTCGTGCTGGGCACCTTCGGTGCGCTCTACACCGTGCCGTCGCTCGCCCTCTACGCCATCCTCGTCCCCTACACCGGCCTGTCGCGCGTGACCGCCCTCGTGCCGCTCGTGCTCTACACGCTGCTGATCCTGGTGCGGAACACGATCACCGGGCTCGAGCAGGTGCCGGCCGACGTGCGCGACGCGGCCGACGGCATGGGTCTCGATCGCCGGCAGCGGCTGTGGCGGGTCGAGATGCCCCTCGCCCTGCCGTCGATCATGGCCGGCATCCGCATCGCGACGGTCAGCACCATCGGCCTGCTCACCATCGCCGCCCTCGTGGGCCTCGGCGGTCTCGGTCAGCTGATCCTCATCGGCCTCAACCGCCCGATCCGCACGGCCGTCACCGCCGGCATCCTGATCTCGATCCTGCTCGCCGTCGGCTCCGACGTCGGCCTCGCCGCCGTGGGCCGCAAGCTGGCCCCCTGGTCGACGCCCCGATCGCGCCGGGCCCGGCGGGCCGACCGGGAGCGCGACGAGGCCGATGCGCCAGCACCGGTCGCCTCCCTCCCCGACGGCGCGGTGACGGCGTGAGGACCGACCCGGGCGCACGACCGAGCGCGGGGCGCGTCTGATGGGGCAGCTCCTCGACGTCCTCGACTGGCTCCGTGACGCCGCCAACTGGCGGGGGTCGACCGGAGCCGGGGCCCGCATCATCGAGCACGTGGAGATCTCCGCCGTCGCGATGATCGCCGCCGTCCTCATCGCCGTGCCCCCCGCTCTCTGGCTCGGGCACAAGCGGCGCTTCGGCCTGCTGGCCATCAACATCTCCAACGTGGGCCGGGCCCTGCCGTCGTTCGCCGTCCTCGTGCTCGGCACCCAGCTGCTCGGCCTGCTCGAGAAGCCGGTCATCGGCTCCGTCAGCGTGTTCGTGGCCCTGGTGGCGCTCGCGGTGCCCCCGATCGTGACCAACACCTACGTCGGCATGGCCGAGGTGTCCGACGACGTGCGCGACGCCGCCCGGGGAATGGGCCTCTCGGAGGTCCAGATCCTGCGCCGGGTCGAGCTCCCCCTTGCCATCCCGCTGATCATGGCGGGCGTCCGCACCTCCGCGGTGCAGGTGGTGGCCACCGCCACCATCGCCGCCCAGCTCGGCTTCGGCGGCCTGGGGCGCTTCATCATCGATGGCTACGCGGTGCGGGCCTCGGGCGGCTACACCGACGTCCTGGCCGGCGCAGTGCTCGTCGCCGCCCTCGCCCTGGTCACCGAGGGCCTCCTGGGCCTGGTCCAGCGGGCCCTCACTCCCAAAGGCCTCCGGACCTCGCGCCGACGCAGCGACCTCCCCGACCTCGACGCCGCCACCGACGACCCGGCCACCCGGCCTCTCCCGGCCGCGGCCTGACCACCACTCGTCTCCTTCCCGTCACCCCACCCCGAAAGGCACCACCGTGAGAACCACTCGACGCCGCATCGCCGGCGCCCTGCTCCTCCCCCTGCTGGCGCTCGTCGTCACCGGCTGCACCGACAGCGACGACGAGACGGCATCGACCGGCGATGACGCCGCGGAGACGGCGCCGGAGACCACCGCCCGCCCCGACGACGCGCCCGAGACCTGCGTCGAGGCCGACGCCGTTGACCCCCCTGCTGAAGGCGACGACGCCCCCGCGCCCGAGGAGGCGGCCGCCGAGTTCACGTTCCGACCCCTCGACGCCGGGGGCCCGCTCACCAAGGCGGCCCTGGAGTCGGGCGACATCGACGTCGGCCTTCTCTTCTCCAGTGACGGCGCCATCGTCGCCAACGACTGGGTCGCCCTGGAGGACGACCAGGACCTCCAGCCGGCCGACAACTTCGTGCCCGCCATCCGCAACGACGCCTGCACCGACGAGGTCACCGCGGTGCTCGATGCGCTCAGCGCCGAGCTGACCGTGGAGGACATGCAGGAGATGGTCGCCGCCGTGTCGATCGACGGGGACAACCCCGATGCCGTCGCCGAGGCGTTTCTCGCCGAGAAGGAGCTGCCCGGCGATCTGACCGCCGAGGGCTCGATCACCGTCGGCAGCTCGAACTTCGCCGAGTCCAACATCGCCGCCCAGCTCTACGGCCAGGTCCTCGCGGCCGCTGGGGTCGACGTCGAGTACAAGGCAGACATCGGCGCCCGCGACGTCTACTTCACCGCTCTCGAGAGCGGCGAGATCGACCTGGTCCCCGAGTTCACCGGCACCCTTTTGGCGTTCCTCGACGGCGAGGCCGAGCCCAGCCCGGACTTGGACGTGACTCTGGCGGCGCTGCGGACCGTCGCCGCCGACCGGGGCATCTCCATCCTCGAGCCGGCCGAGGCCGACAGCGTCAACACGTTCGTCGTCACCGGCGAGACGGCCGAGGAGCTCGACCTGACCACGGTGTCGGACCTGGCCGGCGTTGATGAGGAGCTCACCCTCGGGGGTCCGCCAGAGTGCCCCGAGCGGCCCTACTGCCTCATCGGGCTGGAGGAGAGCTACGGACTCAGGTTCGCGTCATAGTCCCCGCTGAGACCGAGCGTTGCGCGGGTCGACGACCGAGGGCCGGGCTCGCCGCCCGGCCCTCGTCGCGCCTGCGAGGCTCGCCCGGCGTCGGCCCGAGGCCCGCCGAGGCGGCGCCCGGTGCGAGGATCGCGGTGATGACCGAGCGCCCCGACCCCATCGCCGCCGCCCGCCATGCCCCCTCCGAGGTGCTCGACCTCACCGCGGTGCGCGAGCAGTACCTGAGCGACGGCATCCACCGCGCCGAGCTGGCCGATGACCCGCTCGACCAGTTTCGCACCTGGTACGCGCAGTGGGCCGCGACCGGGCCCTACGACCCCGCGGCGGTCACCCTGGCCACGGCCACGCCCGAGGGCCGTCCCGCGGCGCGCGTCGTGTTGATCCGCCGGGTCGACCACGGCTTCTGCTTCTTCACCGACACCACCAGCCACAAGGGTGCCGAGCTGGCCGCCAACCCCCAGGGTGCGCTGTGCTTCGGCTGGATCCCGCTCAGCCGTCAGGTCCGGGTGGTCGGCGCCGTCCACCCGCTGCCCGCCGAGGAGGTCGACGCCTACTGGGAGGCCCGTCCCCGCGAGAGCCGCATCTCGGCCGCGGCGTCGGCCCAGAGCGAGCCGGTCGCGGATCGGGCCGCCCTGCTGGCGCGCCGGACCGAGGTGGCCGACGCGGTCGGATCCGACGATCCTGTCGACCGCCCCGCCGGCTGGGGCGGCTACCGCCTCGTGCCCGATGAGGTCGAGGTCTGGCAGGGGCGGGCCGACCGCCTCCACGACCGCTTCCTCTACACCCGGGCCGGCGGCAGCTGGGCCATCCAGCGCCTCATGCCCTGATCTTCCCTCCAACTTCGGACCCATGTCCGCCACGGAGGGGGATTCGGTCCAAGGTTCGTCGGGATGAAGAGCTCAGCGGGCGGAGCGGCGTCCGGTCGAGCCGCCGGTGCGGACCACGATCACCAGGGCCACGACGGCCACGAAGAGGGCCAGGGCGAGGCCGACCTCGACCCCGCCGGTCGACTGGACGGCGGAGGAGATGTCGGCCGACCAACCTGTCACGCGGTCGACCACCGGATCCGCGCGCGCCCCGTCGCGCAGGCGGATCTCGTGGATGCCGTACCAGACGAGGTAGAGGCCGGTGACCACCAGCAGCGCCCCGCCGACGCGCCCGGCGTAGGCCGAGGCCCGTCGGGCCCCGGCCGCGAGCGAGCCCCGGGCCAGGGCGACCGAGACCGACAGGGCCACCAGCACGAGGGAGAACCCGGCGCCGAAGCCGGCCAACTGGGTGAGGCCCGTGGTCCAGCTGCGCCCGAACGTCGTGCTGACGTGGACCAGGAAGATGCCGAGCGTGCACGACACTGACACGACGGCGTACGACGCGCCGTAGAGCACCATGGCGGCGAGCCCCCGGCCGCGGCCGCCGCGGTCGAGGCGGGGCATCGGCAACCGCACCGCCTTCCCGGCCAGCAGGGCGACGCCGACGCCGGCCAGCACCACGCCGACGACGGGTGTGATCCACGGCGTGGCCCCCTCGACCTGGGCCGAGGCCGCGGTGGCCAACGCACCGAGGAACCCGAACACGACGAGGAACCCCAGCGACACGGCGAGGGCCACCAGAACGGCGCGGGGCACCGCCGCGCCCGCCGGGCGGCGCTCATCGTCACCGGAGATGAACCAGCCCAGATAGGCCGGCAGCATCGGCAGCGCGCACGGGTTGACCGTGGCGAGCATGCCGGCGGTGAAGGCCACCGCGATCCGGGCGTCGCCCATCAGCGTCGGGCTCGGTGGGTCATCAGCCGCACTCGGTGACGGCGCCGCCGAGGAGCGACTGGTTGATCTTCTCGCACAGCCGTTCGGCGGAGACCTTGCGTTGGATGCGGTCGACGACGGTGCCGTCGGGGAGGACGAGCACGGTCGTGGGCCAGTTGGTGATCTCGAGCTCGCGGCTCAGGTCGCCGTCGATGTCACGCACCAGGTCGTAGGTGACCCCGGTGCGCTCGGCCAGGGCCAGGGCGGCTTCGGGCTCGTCGCGGATGTTGACGCCGATGAAGGTGACCTGGTCGCCCAGCGAGGTGTGGACGGCCTGCAGGTCCGGCATCTCCTCGACGCACGGCGCGCACCACGAGCCCCAGAAGTTCACGACCAGGGCCTGGCCCCGGTAGTCGGCGAGGCTCACCTCGGAGCCGTCGAACCGGGTGAGCGCCACATCGGGGGCCGGGGCGGCGGCGGTGAGCTCGCTCACGGGAACGGAGTCCTCGTCGTCGCCTTCGGTGAGTCGGCTCACGGCCAGACCCGCCACCAGGGCGGCGATGAGGGCCACGAGGGTGCACAGGGCCAGCGTGCGGGCATCGATGAGCCGTCGTGACGGCCTGTCCTGGCGGCCGCCGACCTCGGGATCACCCTCCGCCTGGTCGTGGTCCTCGATCCCCCGGTCGTCGGCGCCCGCGCCGTCGTGGTCCTCGCCGTCACTATCCGAGGCGGCGTCGGCGTCCCCGATCGCCTCCTTCCGCCGATCGTCGGGCGCGATCCCGTCCGACACGGCGCCGGGGACGGCGGCGGCATCGTCGTCCGGTGGGGTGCCAGGGTCGACGGTAAGGCCGTCAGGGTCGGGCGCGCCCTCGTCGTCGGCGCGGGGATCGCCGCCGGTCGTGGGGCCGTCGCCCCGTGTGCGGCGGAGAGCCATGGGCTGAGGTTACGGGCCGAGCCGCTGATCCGACCATGCGGACCGATGTGACGTGGGTCGGCGGACTCGATCCGGCCCAGGCCGGGACGAGGGGTGGCGCGAGCTGCGGACCAGGCGAGCAGAGCCCGTGCGGACGTCGTCAGCGCGACGCCGACCTCAGCGCGGGCCGGTGACCCTGGCCGTCCAACTGCTCCCGTCCCACCACCGGTGGGCTCCCGGCGTCCACGGATCGGGGTACCAGCCCGCGGCGCGGACCGGGGCCCGTACGGCGGTCGGCCCGGACCCGGCGCGGCCGCTCTGGCGGCTGGCCACCACGATGAGGGTGACCACGCCCGCGCCGATGAGCATCGCCCAGAGCAGGAGCCCGAGGCCCGAGCTGCCACCCCCGCCGAGCGGTGACGACGACGAGGCGCCGGCATCGAAGCTCTCGTCGACCACGCCGGCGCGGACCCAGCGGGGTGAGTAGCCGGTGTCGGGCACGACGCGGTGGGGATTGGCCGCGAAGGCCTCGGTGTCGACGTCCTCGAGCAACGGGGCCAGGTGGGCGGGCACGGGCAGGGTGGCGTCGTCGGTGACCCACCACACCGCGTCCTGGGCATCGGCCGCCGACGGCTGGCGGGCGGCGATGGTGCGCAGCACGGTCGGCAGCGGCTCGTCGGCCATCCCGACGAAGGTCATCGGGGTGGGCTCGATCGGGGCACCGTCATCAGCCTCGCCGCAGTAGACGACCAGAACGTGGGTGCTCTCGCCCGGCGGGGCGACGAGCTCAGGGGTGCCGCCCGCGGCGGCGACCTCCGCCAGGGTCGCGTCGTCGGCGGGACCGCCCACCGCGACGGTCTGATCGGCCTGGTCATCGGTGGCGAGCAGGGTGCCGAACGGCACGGCGATGGTGCGATCGGCGCCGGAGTCGTTGCGCACGTCGATGACGACCTGCATGTCGGGTCGGTCGGTCGTGCCGAGGTCTTCGGCGGCGCCGCCGAAGGCCGACGTGGCGGTGGCCGTGAGGCCCTCCGCCTCGCCGTCGAGGACCGATCCCAGCGCCGGCGCACCGGGCGACGGGGCGTCTTGGGCGCCGACCGACGCCGCGGGGGCGAGAGCGACCAGCGGCACCACCAGGAGCGCAGCGACCAGGCGGCCGGCGCGTCCGAGGCGCGACGGGCGCCGCTCGGACGAGGGATGAGCAGTGGGAGCCATGGGGTCCTCCAAGCGCGGCGGCCGTGGTCGAACGCTACCCCCGCCTACCCGTCGCGTCGCCTCGGCGTCCCGGGGGCCCCTCACCGGAGGTCGATCTCACCTCCGCTCCCAGCGACCGACCGGCGGGGCGGGACTCCTATGTCAATCGGGCGACAGTGCGCCTCAGCTCGAGGAGGGCCCGGAGCTGCGCGGCGACGTCGTCGAGGGGCTGTCGGCTTCGAAGACTCCGGCTCAGGATGATCGCACCCTCGAGGGCAGCAAGGCCCATGAGGGCGATTCCCTGTCTGTCCACCCCAGGCTCGAGTCGGGCAGATATGTCATCCAACCAGTCTTGGAAGACGCCGGCGCAGGCGTCGCGCACGTCGGGGTTGGTGCTCGCGGTGTCTAGGGCGGTTGTGGCGATCGGGCACCCGTCAGCGAAGTCGGAGGCTTCGAGGGCCTCGGCTGCGAGGGAGAAGAACCGCAGCACTGCCTCGGTTGGTTCGTCTGCGTCGGCGAAGACCTTGGCGATGAGCCGTCGGTAGCCGTCACCGGAATGCCGGATCGCCTCGGCACCCAGTTGGGACTTGCCGCCAGGGAAGTGGTGATAGAGCGACCCCCAGGGAGCGCCGGATTCTGCCGTGATGTCCTTGAGACCGGTGCCGTTGTAGCCCCGCTGACGGAACAGGCGAGCTGCGCCGTCGATGAACTGATCCCGGGAGGTGGATGTGCGAGCCATGGTCGCTGGTCAGCTCGACGACCTCGTCAAGGTCGCCGACCTCGCGGGCCCCATCGACATCCCAACCGCGGAGGGCTACGGGTACCAGACCCGACCGTCGAACCCGCATTCCATCGAGGCATGCGTTTGACTGCTGGACCAGGCCGGCCCGCCGGCGTCGTAGGTTCGCGTCAATGGAGGAGAGCATCATCCTCACTCGAGCGGAGGCCTGGGACGTCCTGCGAGTGCTCGAGCGCGCCGTCGACGCCGCCGAAAGGTCGAGGCGGGACGACCCGGAGGCCGCGTCGGCGTTCCGCATCGTCGCCGCCAAACTGCTGCCCGACCTGTTCCCCGACCAATGACCAGGTCTAGCCTTGGCGTCATGGCCGAGCAGGAGCCGCGGACGATCCCGACCCTCGAGGCAGCCGAGCGCCTGGGTGTCGATGTCGTCGATGTCTACCGGATGATCGATGACGGGCGTCTCACGGCCACCTGGAACGGCCGGCGACTCGTGGTCCCGGTCGAGCAGGTCGAGTCGCGGGCCAGCACGACCCGATGACCCGTGCGCGAAGCGTCCACGCAAGGCCATGACGGTCTGACACCAACCTCATAGGTCCCCGGGGAGAGTGTGCGGGCATCCCCTCAAAGCCCAGCTGTGGCCAGTTCGACCGGTCTCGTCGAGGGCCAGCTCACCGAAGGACGGTAGGTCGTGACCCGCTCCCCCCGCTCCCCCGCCCTGGTGCCCCTTGCCGTCGCCGCCGTGGTGGCCGCCGTGGTGGTCGTCCGGCGCCGCCGGGCCGAGGGCGCAGTCGCCGCGCCCGGCGCCGGGGCTGGGGGGCCGTCCCGCGTCGCGAGCGACATGCCGTCGGTGATCGTGGAGCGCTCGGCGCTGGCGCGCAACGCCCGGCTGGGAGCGGTCGGAGCCCGGTCGAGCGCCCGCTACGCCGCCCTCCGGGCCCGACGGACCTTCGCCGACGCGGCCCGGCGCGAGGAGCTCGACGCCGAGTTCCAGCTCCGCACCGCGGAGGAGGTCGCGGCGACCCTCGGGAACATGAAGGGGGCGCTCATGAAGCTGGGGCAGATGGCCTCCTACCTCGACCAGGGCCTGCCCGAGCCGGTGCGCGAGGCGCTGGCCCAGCTCCGCACCGATGCTCCGCCCATGGCCCCCGAGCTGGCGGCCCGGGTCATCGAGGCCGAGCTCGGCGCCTCGCCCGACGTCCTCTTCGCCGAGTGGGACCCGACGCCGATCGCGGCGGCGTCGATCGGTCAGGTCCACCGGGCCCTCACCCACGACGACCGGGCGGTGGCGGTCAAGGTCCAGTACCCCGGGGTGGCTGCCGCGATCCGCTCCGACCTGGCCAGCGCGGGAGTGCTCTTCAGCGGCCTGGGCGCGGCCTTCCCTGGCCTGGAGCCCGGTCCGCTGGTCGACGAGCTGCGCCTCCGCCTGGTCGAGGAGCTCGACTACGAGCACGAAGCCCGCAACCAGGTGCTGTTCGCCGACGCGTACCGCGACCACCCGTTCATCGGTGTTCCCGACGTGGTGCCCGACCTCTCGACCGGGCGCGTCCTCACCAGCGAGCTGGCCGTGGGTGACGGGTTCGCCACGGTGGTCGCCGCGGACGAGGCCACCCGCGACCGGGCCGCCGAGATCATCTACCGCTTCGTGTTCCGCAGCCTCTACCGGCTCCACGCGTTCAACGGCGACCCCCACCCGGGCAACTACCTCTTCGGCGCCGACGGGCGGGTGACGTTCCTCGACTTCGGCCTGGTGAAGCGCTTCACCGACGCCGAGCTGGCCGACTTCTCGGCCATGGTCGAGGCCATCTCGATCGATCGCGACCCCGCCCGCTTCCGACGCATCATCGAGCGCATCGGCCTGCTGCCGGCCGGTCACCCGGCCTCCGACGACGACATCATCGACTACTTCGGGCACTTCTACGAGCTGATCGACGCCGAGGGTCCGTCCACCGTGACGAGCGCGTACGCCAGCGAGTCGATCCGGCGGATCTTCGACCCCTCCGGTCCCTACGGCGGGATCCAGAAGGCGGCCAACCTGCCGCCGTCGTTCGTGGTCATCCAGCGCATCAACCTCGGTCTCTACGCCGTGCTGGGCGAGCTGGGGGCGACGGCCGACTGGCGCCGGATCTGCGAGGAGCTGTGGCCCTTCGTCGACGGTCCTCCCAGCACGCCCCTCGGTGAGGCCGAGGCCGAGTGGCTCGCCCGCCGGGGCGGGACGTTCCCCGTGACCCTCGACTGAAGTCGAACTCTGGACCCTTCTCCCCCGTGGTGGCGGACGGACATGGCTCCAGAGCTGAGCGATCAGCCCTTCTCGAGCTCGAGCAGGAACTCGAAGGATCCCTCGTCGGACACGCTGGCCACGAACGGGGCGCTGGGCTCCTCGATGTCGTGGTCGGCGAGCGCGACGGGGACGGGCTCGGAGGTCGCAACCCGGATGGTGTCGCCCTCTGCCTGCGCGTCGACGGGGAACGTGACCTCGTTGGTCACGCCGTGGAGCGTGAGGTCGCCGGTGGCCTCGATCGTCGCCTCGAACCCGTCGGTGGGCTCCTCGCCGAGGTCGAGCGGCTCGGTCAGCTCGAAGGTGCCTTCGGGGAAGTCCCGGGTCTCGAGGCCCTGGCCCTCCATGGCCGAGGCCCGGCCGTCGACCGAACCCGAGGGCGGGTCGTCGGTGAACTCGAGGGTGGTCAGGTCGAGGGTGAAGGAGCCCTCGGGCACCTCGGTGCCCTGAACGGTGATCCCGCCCTCGACGTCGGGCGTGCGACCGACGGCCTCATGGTCGACCACGCCGCCGGCGAAGTCCTCGTCGATCCGGAAGCCGGCGGTGGTGTCGCCCCCGGTGCGCACGACCCACTCGCCGTCGTAGGAGCCGGGGGCCTCACCGGCGGGCTCGTCGGAGCCCTCCCCGCCCGAGCCCGAGTCGAGGCTCAGCTCCTCGGGGGCGTCGTCGCGGAGCACGAACCAGTAGAACCCGGCGCCGAGGAGCACGACGACCACGGCGAGCGCACCGGCAAGCTTCTTGATCATCGGCGAAGTCTCGTCCATCGCGACCCACCGAACCGACCGCCCCCCACCCTTGGGGAGGCCAGCACCGCCGGGTTCAGCGGCGGCCGGGGAGCTCGAAGCGGGCGAAGGCGGCGATCAGCGCAGCCAGGACGAGGCCGGGGAGGACGAGCCAGAGCGGGCGCAGCGCCCACCACGTGGCCGTGGCCTCCGACGGCAGGGTGAGCCCGGCGGCGGCGGCGGCGCCGATGACGGCGACGAGGGCGGTCATGTGCCAGGCGAAGACGGTCATGGCCACCGCGTTGACCGCGACCACGGCCCGCCACGGGCCCCGGCGGGCGAGCCACCGCTCGGCGGCGGGACGGGCCAGCAGGACGAGCCCGGTCTGGAGCACGGCGAGCGCCGCGATGGGGGCGGTGGTCGGGAACATGTTGCTGATCTCCTCGCCCCGCACCGCGACCATCGAGGACGAGTACGGGCCGAACGTCGTCAGCGCGCCGAGGGCGGTCAGGCCGCCGGCGACGAGGCCGAGGCTCGCCCGTCGACCCCACCCGGTGAGCGTGCCGTCGCGCCACAGGTAGCCGAGCTGGTGGGCGAAGACCCACACGAGAGCGGTGGTCACCAGGCCCCAGCGGTCGTTCCCGGTCGCGAACCGCAGCCCGTCGAAGCCGGCGATGCCGGCGATCAGGGCGCCGAGCGTCGCCGCCGGTCCGGCGCGGTGGGCCCGGACGGTCAACGGGGTGAGCAGCAGTACTGCGGTGTAGGCGCCGAGGAACCACAGGGGGACGAACACGACCATCCCCCACTCGAGGACGCTCGGGACGCCGAGGGCGGCGCGGGCCACGGTGTCGCCGACGGCCCAGAGGGCGACGAAGGCACCGATGGGACGGCCCAGCCGGGCGGTGCGGGCCCGGGCGAAGGCCCCCCAGGTGCCCCGCCCCCGACGCTCGAGGGCCTCCCACGAGGCCAGGTTGGCGAAGCCGCCCACCACGAAGAACACCGGCATGACCTGGAGGACCCACGTCGCCGCCCAGGCGAGGCGGAGGTCACCGACGGGGTTGGGCATCGAGAGCGCACCGCCGGTGTCGACGTGGGTGATCGAGAACACCCAGTGCCACAGGACGACGACGACGATGGCGAGGGCCCGCACGGCGTCGACGGTGCGGTCCCTGCTCGCCGGCGTGGCATCGACGAGGGTGTCGAGGTCGAGGTCGGGCCCGGGTCCGCAGGGGGAACCGGACGTGGAGGCGGGGACGGTGGTGGTCGGGGGCATGGGACCACCGTGCCCGGAGCCTGGGGCTCGCCGCCCCCGGTGGTCCCCCTGTCTCCCCCTGGGGGACCCCCAGGGGCCGTGCGTCGCTCAGGCGGGGGGCGCAGGGGGCGTGATCGTCCCGGGGTGGGCTCGGCGGGCCCGGGGGCGGACCACGAACAGCTCGAGGGCGA
Source organism: Iamia sp. (assembly GCF_035575815.1). NCBI lineage: Bacteria > Bacillati > Actinomycetota > Acidimicrobiia > Acidimicrobiales > Iamiaceae > Iamia > Iamia sp. Next base: position 4,845 of record NZ_DATLXO010000052.1, on the reverse strand, counting down.
AGGCCACCAGGCCGAGGACGAACCCTCCGGCGAGCAGGAGCCCGGCCGGCGCGGCCCGAGCGGCGACCCGTTCCTGGCACGGCGCCCGGCGAGCGGCTTCGGCGACCTGGGGCTCGAGGGTCACGACCTCGTCTTCGGGGCCGAGGATCCGCCCCTCGGGGTCGGGGACGACGTCGACGCGGCCGTCGAGCAGGTACATGGCGGGGGTCCCGCACTGCTGCACCGCCGGCACCCGGACCGGGACGGCGAGGAGCACGACGGCGACAGCGACGGCGACGAGGGCGACGACAGCCAGGGCGAGGGCGACGCGGCCGAGCACCCGGGGCGCGGCCGCCGGGCTGGGCAAGGGGGCGCCAGGCGCCGGCGGCGCGGCTCCCTCCGGGGGGGCGACGGGATCCACGGCGCGTGAGCATCGCACACCGCCCGCCGGGCTCGGAATCACCGAGTCCGGTCGTCGGGGCCGGCTCCGGTGGGAAGGGGGGATGCACCCGGCGCCGACCCCCGACGAACGGAGAGCCGTGTCCCGTGACGCGCCCGGTGCGGGAGCGTCACGGCTTGGGATGAGACAGCTCAACCGTGAGGCTCCATCGGATCGCTCCCGGCCGATGTGAGCGATCCGAGCGACCGGGGAGGTGTGGCGCGATCTGGTCGCCCATCCGCCATGTCGCGCCGTACTGCGAGACCCCTCCACCCGATGCCCCTGCGGTGAAGGCTCGCTCGTAGCCTCGCGCCGTGGTCAACGCCTCGGTGCTCCGCCTGCCGGTCCTCCTGGCCGATGCCGCCGACGGCGGCGGGTTCTTCCTGGGCGAGGATCTGCTCGCGTACCTCCTGCTGGCCTTCGGTGGCGCCATGCTCGTGGGCAACCTCATGGCCGTCTACCGACCCCCGCCCCAGATGCAGGCCGAGGGCACCCGGGCCCCGGTGGGCCGCAGCCTCCTCATGGCCGCCCTCGGCGGCATCGCCGCGGTCTGGGCCCTGGCCAGCCTCCTCGGCGTGGGCGGCTAGGAGACCGGGCCAGGGGCGTCAGGCCAGCAGGCCCAGGCCCGAAGGCCTCAGGTCGAGGCCGACGGGGCACCTCGGGATCGGGCCCGGCGGGCGCTGCGGACGACGAGCCCGATGATCACGGCGATGGCCACCACGATGAGCCCGAACAGCGTGACCTGCGCCCACCCGCCCGGGTCGCCGGGATCCGACGGCGCCTGGCCCTCTCCCGGTCGCGGGATGATGCCGGGCCGCTCGGGCGACTGCTGGGCGGTCCGGCAGGCTGCGTCGTCGGGAGTGCAGGCCTCGGTGGTCCTGGTGGAGCTGGTCTGCTCGTCGCCGGCGCCCCCCGCGAACAGCGCGGCGACGACGATCAGCACGACGAGCACGCCGAAGAACGCGGCGCCGGCGACGAGCAGGCTCCGTCGTTCCTGTGCGGCACCCGCCGGGGCGCCTCCGGGGGAGCCCGCCGCGCCGCGGGTGGGCGGCTCGGCGGGCGACGACATGGCGACCAGTCTGGCAGCCGCCCCGTGTCGCACCGGCGTCGGCCGTACCGATCGACCGGTCCACGGAGCGGGTCCCGATCGGGTGAGCGCGAGGGACGGTCACCCCGCGCCGAGCCGAACCCCGTCGTCAGGTCGACTCGAACGGGAGGCCGGCGCCGGACTCGTGGTCGAGCAGTTGGCGCTTGACCGTCACCCCGCCGGCGAAGCCGGTGAGCGCACCGCCGGAGCCGACGACCCGGTGGCACGGGATGATGATCGAGATGGGGTTGCGACCGATCGCCGCGCCGACGGCGCGGGCCTTGCCCCGATCGCCGATGGCTTCGGCGACCTCGGCGTAGGTGGCGGTGCGGCCGTGGGCGATGGTCCGGAGCACGTCCCACACCGAGCGCTGGAACGGCGTGCCCACCGGGTCGAGGGGCAGGTCGAAGTCGTCTCGGCGGTCGGCGAACCAGTCCCTGAGCTGGTCGGCGGCGGCGGCGAGCAGCGGGTGGTCGGGTTCCTCGGCGATGCTCGGGGGCAGCGGCACCCGTCCGGCCCGCTCGTCGGGCCACAGCACGGCGCGCAGGGCCCGGTCCGACGCCACCAGCACGAGAGGGCCGATGGGTGAGGCCTGGGTGGTCCGGCGAAGCCCGCCGGCGGGATCGAGGGCTGCGGGTGGGGTCATGGGGTCGCGCTCCAGAGGTGCAGGGTGGCGTAGGCCCGCCACGGCCGCCAGCGGGTCGATCGGGCGGCGAGGCGGGCGGGGGTGGTGGCGTCGGGGCCGGCGAGGGCGGCGAGGCGGCGCCGCACACCGAGGTCGGTGGCCGGGAACGCGTCGGGGTCGCCGAGGGCTCGCAGGGCGATGTCCTCGACGGTCCAGGGTCCGATCCCGGGCCGGGCGAGGAGGGCGGCCCGGGTGTCGCGGCGGTCGGATCCGACGTCGAGCACGACCTGACCCTCGGCGACGGCCGCGGCCAGTCCGACGAGGGCCCGGGCCCGAGCGCGAGGCATCGCCAACGTCGTCGGATCGGTCTCGGCGACGGTCTCGGCTGTGGGGAAGAGGTGGGTCAGCTCGCCGTCGGGAGCCGGCAAGGCGCGGCCGCAGGCGGCGGTGAGGCGGCCGATGACCGTGACCGCCCCGGCGACCGACACCTGTTGGCCGACGACGGCCCGCACGGCGATCTCGAAGCCGTCGACCGCCCCCGGCACCCGCAATCCGGGTCGCCGGGCGACGAGGGGCGCCAGCACCTGATCGCGGGCCAGGTGGGCGTCGATGGCCTCGGGGTCGGCGTCGAGGTCGAGCAGGCGCCGGCACCTAGCGACCGCGGCGGTGACGTCGCGCGTGTCGCCGAGGCGCAGGGTGCAGCGGATGTGGCCCCCGGCGGGCGTGAGGCTGACGGTGGCCGGCGCACGGGGGAGGTCGAGCGTCCGGTGGAGGCCGACGATGCGCCCGGCGGCATCACGTTGGGGCCCCTCCACGCCGGCGACGGCCCGTTCGGCCAGGAACCCCATCAGGGCGTCGGACGCGAGCGGCGAGCGGTGGGCGAGGCGGAGGCTGACCTCGCCTGTCGCCCGGACCCGTCCGCCCGCCGTCGGGTCGTGACGACCCCGTCCGGCGGCCCGGAGCGCGCCGGGGGAGCGGTCGAAGACGACCTGCACCGTGTCGTTGAACTGGCGGACGCTCCCGAACCCGGCCGCGAACGCGACGTCCGCGAACGGGAGGTCGGTGGTCTCGATCAGCACGCGGGCGCTCTGGGCTCGTTGGGCGCGGGCGAGGGCCTTCGGGCCGGCGCCGACCTCGGCCACCAGCAGGCGCTGCAGCTGCCGGGCGCTGTAGCCGAGGCGGGCGGCGAGGCCGGCGACCCCGTCGCGGTCGACGGTGCCGTCGGCGATGAGGCGCATGGCCCGGGCCACCACATCGGCTCGGGCGTCCCACTCCGGTGAGCCGGGGGTGGCGTCGGGGCGGCAGCGCTTGCAGGACCGGAAGCCGGCGCCCTGAGCGGCGGCGGCGGTAGGGAAGAAGCGCACGTTCGACCGCTTCGGGGTCGTGGCCGGGCAGCTCGGACGGCAGTAGATCCCCGTCGTGGTGACACCGGTGGTGAACCACCCGTCGAAGCGGGGGTCGCGGCTGGTGACGGCGGCGTAGCAGCGCTCCGGGTCCTCGATCACAGAGCCCATCCTCGTCGCTCGGCCCCCCGTTGTCTGGCGGGGATCGGACATCGCCGTCCGCGCCGCGCTGCAGCGCCCCGCCGCGTCCGTCCCGCTTGTCCCGCACTGGCCCGCTGACGCCTCGGTCCGGCGAGCCGGTGAGCGTTCGCACACCGGCTGACGAGTGAATGCTCACCGGTTCGAGGAACGCCTCCCGGGCGAGCCCCTTCCGGCGAACACGGCCCGTGAGACCCGAGGGGTGCCGGGTTCGACGAGGTGGAGAGCGTCGATCAGCGTCGGCGCGGCCGTCGGAGCAATGCCTCCAGTGCGCGTCGGCGGACCGAAGGGATGGGGTTGGCCGGGCCCGCACGCGCGGCCGACCCGAGCGCCTGGTACAGCTCGAGGCGGTCGTCGCAGCCGTCCCACGTGGGTATCTCGACCGTCAGGTGTCGGCGCCAGTTCCTCGACACGTCGCAAACACACTGCGCGTCGATTCCGTAGTCGCAGGGATAGCAACGATCGATCGAGCCGAGGAGCGAATGGAAGCGGTCGTCTCCCGAACGACCACCCGGACCCTCGCCGACGTAGACCAACCACTCGCCTCCCGCTTCGAGGAACGCGAGGAGCGCATCGCCGGGCCAGTCCTCGTTCTTGGTCGGCCAGATCATCAGCAGCGTGCGGTCGGGGTGCTGGGCCACGACGTCGATGTCCCGGCACTCGACCGGGTGCCACGGCATCGTGTCCGCGAACCACTGGTTCGTGGCCGAGGGGGGCGGATGGAGGTCGTACGCCACCACATCGACGCCCATGCGCGAGAGGAGCATCGCCCAGTAGGCCACGCCGGCGCCGACCTCCACGACGCCGTGGCGTGCGTGCCGGTGGATGGCTGCAATCGCATCGTGAGACGGAACGGCGAACCCGAACTTTGAGAGCGTGGCGGTCCGAGCTGCCGCCGCACCCCCGGCTTGTGCATGGACATCGGCAAGAGCACTGCTGTGTCCGTTGCCGGGGCCGGGTGGCGCTGAATGGACCACCAGCCCAAACTACATCTGACGTTCCGCACTTCTCGGGGACGTTATCGGCCCCCACCGGTCGTGGCGCTGGTGTAGGCGCCGGCGGGGACGCCGAGTAGGTCGAGGACCTGGTGTTGTAGGGGTGTGAGGGTGGGCTCGAAGGTTTGGGCGACGCGTCCGTGGTCGATGAGGTGGTGGCGGGCGACGCCGGTGAAGAT
>NZ_DATLXO010000051.1:0-23653 GCF_035575815.1 Iamia sp. | reverse complement strand
GCGTCGCGCCGGGGCTGACCGAGGTGGGCCTCCTCCTGCCCTACAGCCCGCTGCACCACCTGCTGCTCGATGCCGTCGACCGGCCGCTGGTGATGACGAGCGGCAACGTCAGCGACGAGCCCATCGCCCACGACGACGACGACGCCGTTCGCCGGTTGGGGCCCATGGTCGACGGCCTGCTCACCCACGACCGACCGATCCACATCCGCTGCGACGACTCGGTGGCGCGATCCACCTCGCGAGGGGTGCAGGTGCTGCGCCGATCGCGCGGGTTCGCACCGGAGCCGGTGGCGCTGCCGGTCACCGCCGCCCGCCCGATCCTCGCCGTCGGGGCCGAGCTCAAGAGCACGGTGGCCGTCGTCCAGGGCGGCTTCGTGGTGGCCAGCCACCACATCGGCGACCTCGAGCACCTCGCCACCTACGAGTCGTTCCTCCAGGCCATCGACCACCTCTGCCACCTCTACGACGTCACCCCTGAGGTCGTCGCCCACGACCTCCACCCCGAGTACCTGTCGACCAAGCTGGCCCACGACCTCGACCTGCCGGTCGTGGGCGTGCAGCACCACCACGCTCACGTCGCCTCGTGCCTCGTCGAGCACGGTCGCACCGACCCGGTGCTGGGCCTGGCGTTCGACGGCCTCGGCTACGGCACCGACGCCACGCTGTGGGGAGGCGAGCTGCTCGTCGCCGACCTCCGGGACGCCGAGCGCGTCGGGCACCTGCGCCCCATCGCCATGCCCGGAGGTGGGGCGGCGATCCGCGAGCCGTGGCGGATGGCCGCGGCGTGGACGGCAGCCGCCGGCTGCGGCGAGCGAGCTCCTGCGCCGGTCGTCGACGAAGCCCGACGGGACGGTGTCGCCGCCGTGATCGCCGCCGGCCTGGGCCCGGTCACCACGAGCGTGGGCCGGCTGTTCGACGCCCTCGGCTCACTGGTGACCGGCCGCACGGTCGCCACCTACGAGGCCCAGGCCGCGATCGAGCTGGAGGCCCTGGCCCGCCGGGTCGACCGCGATGACGCTCCGCGGTGGGTCGATGTCGTGACGATCGACCGCTCGGCGGCGTTGCCCCAGATCGACCCGCGGGGGCTCGTGGAGCAGGTCGTCGACGCCCTGGTACGGGGCACGGCGCCCGAGGTCGTCGCCGCCGGCATCCACGAGGCGCTGGGGTCAGCCGCCGCCGCCCTGGCGGCCGAGATCACGGCGCACCACGGCCTCGACACCGTCGCCCTCACCGGCGGCGTCTACCAGAACGCCCGCCTGACCGAGGTGGTCGAGGGCGCGCTCCTCGACGCCGGCCTCACGGTGCTCGTCCACCAGCGCATCCCCGCCAACGACGGCGGCATCAGCATCGGCCAGGCCGCCGTCGCCGCCGCCGCGACCGGAAGCTGACCCGGCGCCAGCGTGTCCTCAGGTGGCGCCGGCGGCGGGAGGATCGAGATGTCTGCATCGATGAGGACGAGGCCGAGCGGCGAACGATCTGATGCCGGCGCTCACGATCCGCTCGACCAGGCGGCCGGTGCGATGGAGCCCGAGGCCTCGTCCCGGCGTCACCAGGCGCTGACGCCTACGGTCGGCACCCCGGCCGACCCCGTCGATCGTCCGCGCCCCGGCCGACCTCGTCGATCGTCCGCGGATGGCCGTGACCGAGGAGCCAGATATGAGCACCCCGCATCCAGAACCTCCGACAGGTGGGCCGCCGGGGTGGAACCCGGGCCCACCGTCGGGGCTCCCACCCTCGGGAGCGCCTGCTCCCGGCTGGGGACCGCCGTCGCAGAGCGGCGTGGCGCCGGGCGGCCCGCCCGGCTCCTACGGCGGGCCCGTACGGTGGAGGGCCCTTCGGCGGCCCTCCGCCCGGCGGCGGTCCCGCGGCTCCTGCCGGAGGCTCCCGGCGGGCGCTGATGATCCTGGTCGTGGCCGTCGTGGTGGTCGTCGCCGGTGCCATCGCCGTCCACCGCCTGACCGGTGGCGATGGGGACGGCGGGGAGGGGTTCGGCCGTGGACCCCGGAGCGAGCCCGAGGAGCAGTGGAGGACAGAGATCGACGACGATCTCGACACCCTCGTCGTCGCCGACGACGAGCGCGTCTACGTCCTTCAGCAGGACGTCGACAGTGAGGCCTCCGACGAGGACGCTGCCGTCGCCATCCGGGTCTTCGCCGCCTCCGACGGTGACGAGCTGTGGGACGCCGAGGTCGGTGGCGACCTCGAGCCGGGGATCGTCATGCCGATCGGGGAGGACCAGGTCCTGCTGGTCGACCGGGGCGAGGACACCGCGGTCAACGAGGACCTCGGTGAGTCCGGTGACGACGTCACGAGGCTTGTCGACGCGTCGAGCGGAGACGAGCTGTGGGAGGTCGGCGGGAGGTTGGCGGACAGCTACGTCACCATCGAGTTCTTCGCGCGCCTCCCCCTGGGTGCGTCCGACGTGTTCATCGTCGAGGCCGTCGACTCGATGGTGGTGGCCGTGGACCGGGAGACCGGTCAGGAGCTGTGGTCGGAGGAGGGCGACGACGTGCTCCCGTGCGGCGACGCGGTGGTCATCTCCACTGACGAGGATGACGACTCCGGGGACGACGCAGCCGACTTCTCCCCGTCGTCGCTCACCGCCTACGACCTGCGTAGCGGCGACGAGCGCTGGGACGCCGAAGGCCAGCTGGGCCTGTGCGACGGCACCACCGTCGCCCTCTCGACCACGACCGACGAGCTGGAGCTCCGTCGCCTCTCCGACGGGGAGGAGGTCGCCACCCTCGATCTCCCCTCCGGCGACGAAGCCTGGTCGGGCTTCCCCGTCGGAGAGCACATCGTCGTCCAGCGGAGCACGTTCGACGACGAGGAGATCGATGTCGAGGCGGCTGCGTACCCGGCATCGGGAGGGGAGCCGACGTGGGAGGAAAGCAACGCGTTCGCCTTCCCGGTCGACGACGATCGCATCCTGTCGATCTCGAGCGGCGACGGCGACCAGGACATCCGCCTCGTCCGCCTCTCCGACGGCGAGGACATCGGGGAGGCGACCTTCCCCAGCGACGAGAACGACTGTGACGGGGCGTTCACGGACATCAGCGTGATCTCCTGCGAGACGGGCTCGGGTGACATCGAGGCCTATGACCTCGACACGCTGGAGGAGAGGTGGACCGTCGACGCCGGCGCCGACGTGGCCTACGTGGCGGTCGGAGGTGATCGGTTGTTCGTGGCCACCGACGACGGCGAGCTGCTGGCGTTCGGGTGAACGGCCCGGATCGACACCGTCGCGTCGGCTGCTGGCGACGACGCCACCGGCCAGCGGGGCGTCAGAGCACGGCGGGGGCGAGGGTGCGGTCGAGCCAGGCGTACCACTGGTCGAGGCCGTCGCCGGTCGTCGCCGAGACGGCAAGGACCTCGAGGTCCGGCTTGAGCCGGCGGGCATCGGCGGTGCAGCGCCCGACGTCGAAGTCGACGTAGGGCAGCAGGTCGACCTTGTTGAGGATCAGCAGGTCGGCCGAGCGGAACATGTGGGGGTACTTGAGCGGCTTGTCGCCGCCCTCGGTCACCGACATGATCACGACGCGCGCGGACTCGCCCAGGTCGAACAACGCCGGGCACACCAGGTTGCCGACGTTCTCGATCAGGACCACGGAGCCCACGGCGGGGTCGAGCACGCGCAGGCCCCGCGCCAGCATGTCGGCGTCGAGGTGACAACCGCTCCCGGTGTTGATCTGCACGACCTTGGTTCCGGTGGCCCGGATGCGCTCGGCGTCGAACAACGTCTCCTGGTCACCCTCGACGACCGACAGCTCACGCCGACCCGCGAGGTCGGTGATGGTGCGCACGAGCAGCGTGGTCTTGCCCGCGCCCGGTGAGCTCATGAGGTTGAGGGCCAGGATGCCGCGGCCGTCGAACCAGCCCCGGTTGCGGGCGGCCCCGAGGTCGTTCTCGGCCAGCACCTTCTGCTCGAGCGTCAGGGTCTCGGTCGTCACCGGCGCCTGGACGTGCGGCGCCGCACCTTCCCCGTCGTGGGAGTGACCGTGGCCGTGGGAGTGACCGGGCTCGTGGTCGTGATCGTGATCGTGAGAGTGGACGTGGGCCGGGTCGGTGATGACCGGGTCGCCGTCACCGGCACATCCGCAGGTGCTGCACATCAGACCTTGACCTCCACGCTCTGGATCGAGAGCTCCTGGCCGGCGACGATCTCCAGATCCGCGCTGCCGCACGGACAGAGGGCGATGAAGTCCGGCAGCTCGACGAGCTCCTCGCACTCCCGGCACCGGGCCCGGCCCGGCACGTCGACGATGTCGAGGTCGGCCCCCTCCAGCTCGGTGCCCATTGTGCACAGCTCGAAGCAGAACCGCACCGAGTCGGACACGACGCCCGAGAGCCGGCCGATCAGGAGGGTGACCTGATCGACATCGCGTCCCTCGCAGCGCTCAGCAACAGCGCGGACAACGCTCTGGGTTATGGCCATCTCGTGCATGGCGCTCCATCGATCGCGGACGATCTCGACCCGACCGTACCCCGCGAGTCGGGCGTCTGCCCGTCGGTCGCATCGACGGAGGCCGGATCACCCGAACCTCGCCCCCGGCGAGGAAGATCCCGGCCGGCCCTCGACGAGGTCCATCGCGCCATGGGTGCAAAAGGCACTCATTGCGGTCCGGCGCCCTCACGGGTTACCTCTTGGTCGGCGCAGTCGGATCCACGCTGCGCCATGGCGAACAGGAGGACTGATGTCCACCACTGAAGCCCCGAGCGGCGTGGCCGCTGACACCGAGGACGAGGAACCCGTCGTCCACATCCTCTGGATCAACGCGGGGTTGAGTTGCGACGGCGACTCGGTCGCCCTCACCGCCGCGACCCAACCGAGCATCGAGGAGATCGCCCTCGGCGCCCTCCCCGGGCTGCCCAAGATCGCCATGCACTGGCCGCTGATCGACTTCGAGTGCGGGCCGGTGGGCGGCGCCGATGACTTCCTCGAGTGGTTCTTCAAGGCCGACCGCGGTGAGCTCGAGCCCTTCGTCTTGGTCGTCGAGGGCTCCATCCCCAACGAGGCCATCAAGTCCGAGGGCTACTGGTGCGGGTTCGGCAACAACCCTGACACCGACCAGCCCATGACCACGAGCGAGTGGCTCGACCGCCTCACCCCCAAGGCCCTCGCCGTGCTGGCCGTCGGCACCTGCGCCACCTACGGCGGCATCCACGCCATGGCCGGCAACCCGACCGGCGCCATGGGTGTGCCCGACTACCTGGGTTGGGACTGGAAGTCGAAGGCCGGCCTGCCCATCGTGTGCGTGCCCGGCTGCCCGATCCAGCCCGACAACCTGTCCGAGACGATCCTCTACCTGCTGTACCAGGCCACCGGCCAGGCCCCGATGATCCCGCTCGACGACCAGCTGCGCCCGAAGTGGCTGTTCGAGAGGACGGTGCACGAGGGCTGCGACCGGGCCGGGTACTACGAGCAGGGCGACTTCGCCACCGAGTACGGCTCGCCCAAGTGCATCGTGAAGCTCGGCTGCTGGGGCCCGGTGGTCAACTGCAACGTGCCCAAGCGGGGCTGGATGAACGGCATCGGCGGCTGTCCCAACGTGGGCGGCATCTGCATCGGCTGCACGATGCCGGGCTTCCCCGACAAGTTCATGCCCTTCATGGACGAACCGCCCGGCGGCAAGGTGTCGACCACCTCGATCGGCGCCTACGGCTCGGTGATCCGTCGCCTCCGCGGCATCACGCAGAAGACCCTGAACGACGAGCCCAAGTGGCGCGTCCCCGGCAACAAGCTCCTGACCGGCTACAACAGCTCCCGGAAGTAGGAACCATGGCAACCAAGTCCCCCACCCGAGGTGCCGATCAGAACGGCCTCGTCGAGATGGCGTGGGATCCGATCACCCGCATCGTCGGCAGTCTCGGGATCTACACCAAGATCGACTTCGGCACGGGCAAGGTGGCCGAGTGCCACAGCACCTCGTCGATCTTCCGCGGCTACAGCGTGTTCATGAAGGGCAAGGACCCACGCGACGCCCACTTCATCACCAGCCGCATCTGCGGCATCTGCGGCGACAACCACGCCACCTGCTCCTGCTACGCCCAGAACATGGCCTACGGGGTGCGCCCGCCGGCTCTCGGTGAGCAGATCGTCAACCTGGGCGAAGCGGCCGAGTTCATGTTCGACCACTGCATCTTCCAGGAGAACCTGGTCGGCGTCGACTACTGCGAGAAGATGGTCGCCGAGACCAACCCGGGCGTGCTCGAGCAGGCCAACCGCACCGAGTCACCGCACTTCGCCGACCACGGCTACCGCACGATCGGCGACATCATGCGGTCGCTCAACCCGTTCACGGGCGAGTTCTACCGCGAGGCGCTCCAGGTCAGCCGTCTGGCCCGGGAGATGTTCTGTCTCATGGAGGGCCGCCACGTGCACCCCTCGACGCTGTACCCCGGCGGCGTCGGCACCACCGCCACCATCCAGCTCTTCACCGACTACTACACGCGCCTCATGCGCTACGTGGAGTTCATGAAGCGGGTCGTACCCATGCACGACGACCTCTTCGACTTCTTCTACGAGGCCATGCCGGGCTACGAGCAGGTCGGTCTGCGTCGCACCCTCCTCGGCTGCTGGGGCGCCTTCCAGGACCCCGACGTGTGCAACTTCGACTACCGCGACATGAGCGAGTGGGGCCGGGCCATGGCCGTCACCCCCGGGGTCATCATCGACGGGAAGCTCGTCACCAACGACCTCGTCGACATCAACCTCGGCATCCGCATCCTCCTCGGCTCGTCGTTCTACGACGACTGGGAGGACCAGGAGATGTTCGTCACCAAGGACCCGCTCGGGAACCCCGTCGATCGCCGCCACCCCTGGAACCAGCACACCAACCCCAAGCCCCAGAAGCGTGACTTCGACTCCAACTACAGCTGGGTCATGTCGCCCCGCTGGTTCGACGGCACCGACCACCTCGCCCTCGACACCGGTGGAGGGCCCCTCGCTCGCCTGTGGTCGACGGCCCTGTCGGGCCTGGTCAACACCGACCACCTCAAGGCGACCGGCCAGAGCGTTCAGATCCACCTGCCCCGAACGGCCCTCAAGCCCGAGGTGACCCTCGAGTGGAAGGTCCCGCAGTGGTCGAACACCATCGAGCGCAATCGAGCCCGTTCCTACTTCCAGGCCTACGCGGCAGCGGCCGCGCTGGACTTCATCGAGAAGGCCCTCGACGACGTGAAGGCCGGCCTGACGAAGACGTGGGAGCCCTTCGAGGTGCCCGAGGAGGGGATCGGTTGCGGCTTCACCGAAGCGGTGCGCGGCGTCCTCAGCCACCACATGGTCATCAAGGACGGCAAGATCGCCAACTACCACCCGTACCCGCCGACCCCGTGGAACGCGAGTCCCCGGGACCACTACGGCACTCCTGGCCCCTATGAGGAGGCGGTCGTCAACACGCCTCTCTTCGAGGAGAACAGCAGGGACAACTTCAAGGGCATCGACATCATGCGGACCGTCCGCAGCTTCGATCCGTGCCTGCCGTGCGGGGTCCACATGTACCTGGGCAAGGGCAAGGTGCTCAAGAAGACGCACTCCCCCGCCCAGGGCGCAAACTCGGGGCTGGAGACATAGGCGCGGTCGGCCCGGTCGGGCCTGCACCACCGGCCTCCGACCTGGGCGCCGTCGGCGTCCGGATCGAGGCGTTGCTCGATGTCACCCGGGCGTCACCCGACGCGCGGGCCTACGCCAGGGCCGAGGAGCTGGTCTCGCTGCTCACCGACCTCTACGGGGCGGGCCTCACCCGCATCGCCGAGCTGGCGGGCGAGCACGCCCCCCACCTGGTCCCGCACCTGATCGCCGACGAGCTGGTCGCCAGCCTGATGCTCGTGCACGGCCTCCACCCCGACGGCTTGGCCCAGCGGGTCGAGGTCGCGCTCGAGTCGGTGCGGCCCATGCTCGCCGGGCACGGCGGTGACGTCGAGCTCCTCGACGTCGACGAGGACGCGGCCGCAGTGCACCTGCGCCTCCTCGGCAGCTGCGACGGATGCCCATCCTCGGCGTCGACCCTTCAGAACGCCGTCGAGGAGGCGATCCTCGCCGCCGCCCCCGAGATCGCGATCATCGATGTCGAGGAACCGACCGAGACCCCCGGCCCCGGATCCGTCCCCATCACCCTCGGTCCCAAGCCGGAGTACACGAGCTGCCCGGCCGAGCCCGTCGCGCCATGAGCGAGCGCGAGCGCGAGGGCGCGAACCAGAAGCGGGCCCGGAGCTGTCCCATGACCCGGGTGCGACGCCGATGAGCGCCCTGCCCGACGACGTGGCCGACGAGGTGGTCGGTCCGGAACCCGAGAACACACCGGCTCGGGCTCGCCCGGGTGAGCCCCTGGCGGTGTTGTCGCGCATCCGCCGGGCCGCGGCCACGGCCCCACCCCCGCCCGCGCCGGGGGAACGCTGCGAGCTGTGCGGCGAGCCCATCGCCGCCGACGTCCACGGCCACGTGGTCGACGTCTCGGCTCGCAGCCTCATGTGCGCGTGCCGGGGCTGCTACCTGTTGTTCACGTCGGGAGGAGCGGGCGGCGGGCACTTCCGGGCCGTGCCCGACCGGTGCCTCGCCTTCCCCGAGATGGGGTTCACCCCGGCCCAGTGGGACGCGCTCCAGATCCCGGTGAGCGTGGCCTTCTTCTTCGTGAACTCCAGCCTCGACCGGGTGTGTGCCTTCTACCCGGGGCCGGCGGGGGCCACCGAGTCGCTGCTGTCGCTCGAGACGTGGGCCGAGATCGTGGCCGCCAACCCGGTGCTGGCCGACCTCGAAGCCGACGTCGAGGCCTTCTTGGTGCGGGCCGATCCGCGACGGTCCACCCCGCCGGAGTGCTACCTCGTGCCCATCGACTGGTGCTACGAGCTGGTGGGCGAGCTCCGCCAGGGGTGGCGGGGCTTCGACGGCGGCCAGGAAGCCCGCGACGCGCTCGACGCCTTCTTCGTCCGGGTGCGGGAACGAGCCGCCCGATGACGGCAGGGCTCGGGTTCGAGGTGATCGGCGCCCAGGCGGAGCCCTACGCGGCCGTGCCGACCATCATGTTGCGGCTGCGGATCACCGCGGCGGTCGACGAGCCCGTGCACGCGTTGGCCTTGAAGTGCCAGGTGCGCATCGAGCCCCAGCTGCGCACCTACGCCCCCGATGAGGAGGGCCGCCTCTACGACATCTTCGGCTCGATCCCTCAGTGGGGTGACTCGCTCCGGCCCTTCCTCTGGACCCACCTCTCGGCCATGGTCACCCGGTTCACCGGTGCGACCGAGATCGACGTGCCCATCGAGTGCAGCTACGACATGGAGGTCGCCGGCGTGCGGTACCTCCACGCCCTGACCGCGGGTGACATACCGCTGATCCTGCTCTTCTCGGGCACCGCCTTCGGGCCCGGCGCGGGAGCGGGCGGGGGCGGGTTCTCGGCCCGCCCGGTGGCCTGGAGCGACGAGGCCACGTACCGCCTCCCCGTGCGCGTGTGGCGCGACATGATGGATCTGTACTTCCCCAACAGCGGGTGGCTGCGGTTGAGTCGCGAGACCCTCGACGACCTGACCCGGTTCAAGGGGGCCCGGGCCCTCGCCACCTGGGACCAGGCCATCGAGCGCCTCCTCAAGGAGGCCGGAGAACCATGACGGAGCAAAGCGACGGGTTGGTCTCCGAGGCACCGAGGGACCGCTTCGCCGCGGCCCGGACGGTGGCCGACGCCACCCTGTACGAAGGCTACGTGCTCTACCCCTACCGGGCGTCGTCGACCAAGAACCAGGTGCGCTGGCAGTTCGGCGTGCTCGCTCCCCGGGCCTGGGCCGAGGCCGACGGCTCGGAGCGCTGGCGGTTGCGCACCGAGTGCATCGTGGACCCCGGGCCGGCGCCCGATCTCGGCGTCCGGGTCCGCTTCCTGCAGCAGCAGCGGCGCACCGTGGAGGCGGCCGGTCCCGAAGGCTTCGCCCCCGTCGACTCGCTCGTCGTCGACGGGGTCCGCTGGGTCCCGTGGGACGAGGCGGTCGAGCGCGTGGTCGATGTTGGCCCGCTGGCGATCCTGCCGGTCGACCAAGGACGGTGCGAGGTGCCGTTCGCGTTCGAGGCCGGGACCGCGGTCGAGGAGCTGCGCGACGCGCAGGGCTCGGTCGTCGGCCGGGTGGTCCGCCGGTGGGACGACGGGGTCGGTGTCATCAGGGTCGAGGCGGCGTGGGCCGCGGGCTACAGCCCGCTGGCCAAGCTCACGGTCGAGGTGACCAACAGCTCGGCGTGGGACGGTGCCGGCGCCCGCCGAGACCAGGCCATGGCGCGATCCCTGCTCGGCGTCCACACCCTGCTCGCCGTCGACGATGGCACGTTCGTCTCGCTGCTCGACCCGCCGGCCGACGCCGAGGACGCGGCGCGGGACTGCGACAACGACGGCACCTACCCGGTGTTGGTGGCCGACCCGACCGGTGGGGGCGACGTCGTGCTGTCGTCGCCCATCACGCTCTACGACCACCCGATCATCGCCCCCGAGAGCCAGGGTGACCTGTATGACTCGACCGAGATCGACGAGATCCTCGCCCTGCGCGTGCTCACCCTGACCGACGAGGAGAAGTCAGAGGCTCGCGCCACCGACCCTCGCGCCGCGGCCATCGTCGACCGCTGCGACACCATGGCCCCCGAGGCGTGGGAGGGCCTCCACGGCACGATGAGGACCATGGGCCCCGACGGTCCGGCGGTACCGGTGCAGGACACGGCGAAGCCGTGGTGGGACCCCGCCGTCGACGCCGAGGTCGATCCGTGGTCCGATGCGGTCCGCATCGGCACGACCGACGTGGCCAAGGGCACCCGAGTGGTGCTGCGGCCGTCGCACCGCGCCGACGCCCAGGACCTGTTCCTGTCGGGGATGGCCGCCACCGTGGCCGGTGTGTTCAACGATGTCGACGGCACCCAGCAGGTGGCGGTCACCGTGGACGACGACCCGGCCACCGAGGCGCTGTCATGGCAGGGGCGCTACCTCTTCTTCTTCCCCGACGAGATCGAGGTCGTGTCGTGACCTCGTCCCTCACCGACACGTTGGTCCACACGTTGATCGACCCCGACCCCGACCCCGGCACGCCCCCGCCTCGCCCACGGGTCCTGGTGGCCGGCATCGGCAACATCTTCCTCGGCGACGACGGCTTCGGGGTCGAGGTGGTGGGCCGACTGGCCGGGCGCCCGATGCCCGACGGGGTCACCGTCGTCGACTTCGGCATCCGGGGCCTGCACCTCGCCTACCAGCTGCTCGATGGCTACGACGTGCTGGTGCTGGTCGACGCCCTGCCCCTCGGAGAACCCCCCGGCACCGTGGCCCTGGTCGAGGCCGAGGTGCCGACGACCGCCGAGCCCGACCCCGAGACCCCCACCGGTCCGGCCCTCGACGCCCACTCGATGAGCCCGGCCGTCGTGCTCGCCACGTTGGCCCACCTCGGCGGATCGGTCGACCAGGTGTTCGTGGTCGGATGCCAGCCGGCGACGGTCGCCGAGGTGATCGGCCTGTCCGACGCGGTCGCCGCATCGGTCGACCGGGCCCTCGCCATGGTCGACGACCTGCTCGCCGACCTGACGGCCGACCCTGACCTCCTCACCAACGACGAAGGAACGGAGCCCCCACCATGATCCGCCGCCTCCTCCTCCTGGGAGTCCTCGCCGGCACCGCCGGCGCCGCCTACAAGATGTGGCCCGACATCCAGCGCTACCTCAAGATCAAGCAGATGTGAGATGGACATCATCGGCCCGCTCGCCCTCGGCGCCGGGCCGCTCGTGCCCCGAAATCGATACCGCCCCCTGCAGAGGATGTGACAGACCATGTGCCTCGGGATACCCGGACAGGTCTCAGAGATGCTCGACAGCCATGAACACCTGGCCCGCGTCGACGTGAGTGGCGTCGGTCGGGTGATCAACATCGGGCTGCTCGAAGACGAGAACCTCGGCTGCGGTGACTGGGTGCTCATCCACGTCGGCTTCGCCATGTCGAAGATCGACGAGGAGGAAGCGGCCCTCGCGTTGGCCTCGCTCAAGATGATGGGTGAGGTCTACGACGACGAGGTCGAGGCGCTCATGTCGTCGACGACCGCGGCCGACGAGCCCCCCGCCGCCGTCCGGGCCTGGGAGAACTGATGCGCTACGTCGATGAGTACCGCGACCCGGTCGCGGCGCGCACGTTGGTCCGGCGCATCACCGAGCTGGCCGACGGTGACCACGTGAAGTTCATGGAGGTGTGCGGCGGGCACACCCACACGATCTACCGCCACGGCATCGAGCACGTGCTGCCGGCCAACGTCGAGCTGGTGCACGGCCCCGGGTGTCCGGTGTGCGTGATCCCGATGGGGCGCGTCGACGACGCCATTGCGGTGGCCGAGACGCCGGGGGTGATCTTCACCTCGTTCGGCGACATGATGCGGGTGCCCGGCAGCAACGGGAACCTGCTCGAGGCCAAGGCCCGAGGCGCGGATGTCCGCTTCGTCTACTCGCCCCTCGACGCCCTTCGCATCGCCGAGGAGAACCCCGACCGCGAGGTCGTGTTCTTCGCCGTCGGGTTCGAGACGACCGCGCCATCGACCGCCGTCACCCTGCTGCGGGCCAAGGCCAAGGGCGTCACCAACTTCCAGGTCTTCTGCAACCACGTCACCATCGTCCCGCCCATCAAGGCCATCCTCGACTCCCCCGACCTGCGCCTCGACGGCTTCCTCGGACCGGGCCACGTCTCGACCGTCGTCGGCAACCGCCCGTACCGCTTCGTCTCGGCCGACTACGGCAAGCCCCTCGTCACCACCGGGTTCGAGCCCCTCGACATCCTCCAGGGCATCACCATGCTGCTCGAGCAGATCCGTGACGGTCGCTGCGAGATCGAGAACCAGTACACCCGCATCGTGCGCGACGAGGGAAACCCCGCCGCCCTGAGGGCGATGGCCGAGGTGTTCGAGCTCCGGCCGCACTTCGAGTGGCGCGGCCTCGGCTTCATCTCCCAGAGCGCGCTCCGCCTGCGCTCAGAGTTCGCGGCCTTCGACGCCGAGAAGCACCACCGCCTCCCCAACATCCGGGTGGCCGATCCCAAGGCCTGTCAGTGCGGCGAGGTGCTCAAGGGGGTCATCAAGCCGTGGGAGTGCAAGGTGTTCGGGACGGCCTGCACCCCGGAGACCCCGATCGGCACGTGCATGGTGTCGTCGGAGGGCGCCTGCGCCGCCTACTACAACTTCGGCCGCCTCCACCGAGAGGCCGCCGTCGCCCTGGGTCGAGCCGCGGGCTGAGGCTCGCTCCGCCGACCCCGACCCCCGATCGGCGGAGCCGGTCCTCGAGGCCATCGGCGCAGCGTCGAGGCCGCAGGCGACACCCGCCGCGACTGGGCGGCGGCGGGTGGCCTGACGACTCGCCCGTCTCCCCCACCCGCCAGCGGGCTCAGGGCTCAGCCGCCTCCGTCACCGGACGGGAGCTCCGGGCCCTCGGTCGAGGTCTCCTCGACATCGGTGCTGGTCGAGTCGCGCCCCGTGGAGACGCCGGTCGGCCGATCAGCTCCCCCCTCGGTACCGGTATCGACGCGGCCCGGCTCCTTGTCATCGGCCACGTCCTCGGCGCGGTCCGTGGTGCTCTCGCCGACCGTGCTCGCCCCGCCGACCTCGCCGGGCGGTTCAGGGTCGTTCCCGGGCGGCTCCACAGGAGGAGCATCGCCGGAGAGCATGCGCCCGACCCCTGCGGCACGGTCCGCCTTGGACGGCTGCTCGGACGCTTCGTCACCTTCGTCGGGCATGGCCATCATCTCCAGGCAGGGTGCGGAAAACGGCGAAGCCTTGTTGCTCCCGGTCAGGAACGGCTCACACATCGGAGTATCGGTCCCGGGTGGGGTGGGGTCAATGGGTGCGATTCGCACCCATCGGAGCGGTATGGGGGGGAGGGTGACCTTCGGGCCGGGACCCTCCGTGGCGACGGTGACCCTCGACCATCTGGCACCCTGGATCCGATGCTTCGTCCTGCGGTCGTCCGCCGCTGTCCTGCGGTCCTCCACCGCTCCGGGCCGAGCCCGCTCGAGGAGCGCCCGTGAAGTCGGTCGGGCTGATCCTGAGCTACCTCTCCGGAGCTCCACGTCAGCGCAACCTCCGCCTGGTCGGCGCCCTGGTGGGGGTGCTCGTGGCCCTCATCACGCTCTACAGCGTCATCTTCCACGGGTTGATGGCGCGAGAGGGCCAACAGCACAGCTGGGCCACCGGCGTCTACTGGACGCTGACGGTCATGTCGACGCTGGGCTTCGGCGACATCACCTTCCAGAGCGACGCCGGCCGCATCTTCTCGGTCGTCGTGTTGATCAGCGGCGCGCTGTTCATCCTGGTGCTGCTGCCGTTCGCGTTCATCCAGTTCGTGTTCATGCCGTGGGTGGCGTGGCGCGACGCCAACCGCGCCCCGCGTCGGCTCCCCGACGGCACCGCCGATCACATCGTGCTGGTCGGGTCCGGTCCGGTCATCGACGCCGTGGTGCGCCGGGCCATCGACGCCGGGATCACCTACGTGCTCATCGAGTCGGACCCGACCGACGCCCTGGCTCGCCACGACGAGGGCTACGAGGTGATGATCGGTGACGTCGACAGCCCCGACACCTACCGCGCCGCACGGGTCGCGCACGCCGCGCTGGTGGCCACCACCCGGGCCGACACCACCAACACCAACGTCGCCTTCACGGTCCGTGAGATCAGCGCCGAGGTGCCCATCGTGGCCACCGCGAGCTCCGCGGCGTCAGTCGACATCCTCGAGCTGGCCGGCTGCAGCGAGGTGCTGCAGCTTGGCGAGGTGCTGGGCCGAGCCGTGGCCCGGCGGGTGCTGGGGGCGACGCCCGCAGCCAGGTGATCGGCGAGTTCGACCAGCTCCGCATCGCCGAGGCCACCGCCGCGCACCCCGACATGGTGGGCCGCACGCTGCGCGAGGCCGACGTGCGCGAGCGGGTCAACGTGCACGTGGTGGGCACCTGGGAGCGGGGTCGCTACCGACCCGCAGGCCCCGACACCCTCATCGAGCACGGAGTGGTGCTGATCCTCGCCGGCTCCCGCGAGCAGCTCGCGGCCTACGACGACGCCTTCGGGGCTGCGGCGCGCGACCGCAGCCCGGTGGTCGTCATCGGCGCCGGCAGGGTCGGTCGGGCCGCCGGTCGCGTGCTCGGCGAGGCCGGCTTCCCGTACCGCGTGGTGGAGCAGCGCGAGGAACGGATCCGAGACGACGGCCACTACGTTCACGGCGACGCCGCCGACCTCGAGGTGCTCGAGCGGGCCGGCATCCGCGAGGCCTCCGCGGTGCTGATCACCACCCACGATGACGACGTGAACGTGTACCTCACGATCTACTGCCGCCAGCTGCGCCCCGACATCCAGATCATCGGCCGGGCCAACCTCGAGCGCAACGTCGCCACCCTCCACCGGGCCGGGGCCGATGCGGTGCTGTCCTACGCGTCGCTCGGCGCCTCGGCGATCTGGAACGTCCTCGGGGTCAACGACACCCTGGTGCTGGCCGAGGGCCTCGAGGTCTTCCGCACCCCGGTGCCGGCTGCCATCGCCGGTCAGACCCTTGCCGTCAGCGCCATCCGCCAGCGCACCGCCTGCACGGTGGTGGCCATCGCACGCGACGACGAGGTCACGGTCAACCCGTCGATCGACGATCCGCTAGACCGCCGGCGCAGACCTCGTCGTCATCGCCGATCCGGCGGCTCAGCAACGCTTCGCGGCCCGTTACCCCGCCGACGCCGCTCAGGTCCGCCGTCACCGCCCGGCTCAGGCCCCCGCCGGCTGAAGGGACCGAGGCGACCAGGTTCGCGCCGGGAGGTCCCCGCGGACTCCAGGACCTCGGGACTGGCCTCAGGCGACCGAGGCCCAGAACGACTCGAGGATCGGGGCGGCCTCGTCGGGCACCTCATAGGGCCAGAAGTGGCCGGACCCCTCGATGCGCACGAAGCCGGCGCCGAGCGCCGAGGCGACCTCCGCGGCCTGGGTCTCGTCTCCGAAGGGGTCGTCGGTGGGGTGCAGCACCAGCCCCGGCGCGCTCGTCGGCGCCCACGGCCCCCAGTCCTGGTGCGGGTTCGGTGTGGCCGATCGGTAGAGGGCGAGGATGCAGCCCCCCATCGTCTCGTCGGATGCCACGGCCATCTCCATGGCGTCGTCGTGGGGCACGCCCATGGACTCGAACAGCGGGGCGCGCTCGGCGGGCTCCAGGGCGTTCTGGCTCTCGATGAACGCTTCGCCGTCGCCGGGGGTCTGCCAGAGCTTGGCGATGTCGTGCCACTCGTAGTCGGGGTGGGCGATGTTGCCGATGTCAGCCGTCCACGACCGGAGCCGGTCCCCGTGGGCCGTCGCCACCCGGTACGTGAGCCCCGCCCCCCAGTCGTGGCCGACCAGGTCGATGGGGCCGTCGATCGCGTCGAGCTCGCCGAGGAGCCACGCGACGTAGTCGTCCTTGGTGGCGGCGAAGCCCTCGGGGCGGGGGCAGCCGAAGCCGGGCAGCGAGAGGGCGACGGACCCACGGTCGATCCGATCGCGGACCCCGTCCCAGATCGCTGCGGTCTCAGGCACCCCGTGCACGAAGACGATCACGCCCTACCTCCTCCCTCGGGGCGCGCCCTCGTGGTGTGGAGCGCGCCGTCGTGGTTGCCTCACGACGTCCCGGCGTCATCGCCGACGAGACCGATCTGGCGCAGGATCGTCGAGGTGTCGAAGTACACCCGCTCGCAGACGATGCGGTCGCCGGCGAACTCGAAGACGGCCGCCATGCGGCACCGGAACCGACGACCGGTCGGCGCGGCACCGGCGAGCTCGCCGAGGTGGGTGCCGACCAGGTCGAGCTCGACGACGACCACGTCATCGGCGTGGTGGAGGGCGACGATCTCGTTGCGCTGGTCAGGGAAGGCCGCGCGGGACGCCGCGAAGTAGCCTCGGACCGCATCCTCGCCGTCGAACACCTGGCCGGTAGCGACCAGCTCGTAGCGGGGGTGGTCGAAGGTGGCGATGGTCGCGTCGAAGTCGAGCCGGTTCTCGGAGTCCATGTGCTCCCGGATGACCACGTCGCGGGCAGCGCGCAGGGCGGCTGTCGCGGTCTCGGGCATCGATCTCGACTCCTCGGTACGGCGTACGTCCCGTCGTCAGGAGATCACAGCACGTACCGTGCGCCCCGGCAAGGCGGCTCCTCGACGGTGTGGCGCGATCTGGTCGCTCAGGCGCCACGTCGCACCAGACCACCTCCCGTCGCCGCGCCGTTCGCGGCGCGGCGGGAAGGATGTCAGGGAGCGGCGTGGAGGATCGAGAAGTTCGGGTTGATCGCTTCGGCCTCGGACAGATCTCGCTCGGCCGCATCGTCGTCGCCGAGGGCGCGGTGGATCTCCGAGCGGTGGAAGTAGAAGAGGGCACTGCGCGTGCCCAGCCTCAGCGCCTCGTCCGCGTACTCCAGGGCCTCCTCGGAACGCCCGTTGGTGTGGAGCTGCCAGGCGAGGGCATCGGCGACGAAGACGCTCTTGCGCGCCTCCCACTCCGACTCCATCGCCGCCAGGCTCTCGTCGAGGGCGAGGCCGTGGTTGGCGTTGATCACCGCGATGTCGGCGTCGACCCGCACCCCGGCGTCCTCGAACAGCCGGCGCTGGACCTCGAGGAGCTCGAGCTGCTCATCGGCCCGATCGGCCTGTCCCGTCACCGTGTAGACGCCAGCCAGCTCCGATACGTACTGCGGCAAGGGCAGCCGGTCGACGATGGCGCGGTACCGGGTGATCGCCTCGTCGGCGTCGCCTGCGAAGAAGGTGGCCCGAGCCAGAGCGGCCTCGGACCGCACGTAACCGGGATCGATGCGGAGCGCGCGTCGGTAGTGCTCGACGGCCTCATCGACGTTGCCGCGGTTCCACTCGAGCTCTCCGAGCTGGTGCACCGCGAAGGCGGCTGCGGAGGGCACGGTGGCGGCCTGTTCGGCGGCCTCCATGGCGGCGATGGCTCCGTCGATGTCGCCCTGGAGCTCTAGGGCGTAGGACACTCGGGCATAGGCCGCCAGGTCGGGCCGAGTATCGACGATGGCCTGGAAGGTGGCGAAGGCCTCGTCGTAGCGACCCAGCTCCAGGAGGGCGTCGCCGAGAACCGCCTTGGCATCGGGGCTCTCGGGGGCGATGGCGGTGGCCCGCTCGCTCGACTCCAACGCGGAGGTGAAGTCGTGGCGGGCCGCGGCCAGGGAGCTCTGGGCGATCGTGCCGGGGAGGTTGTCCTCGGGCTGGATCTCCAGCGATCGTTCGACGGCCTCCTCGGCCGGGGGGTACAGGGCAGGGTCACCCGTGACCGCAGCGCGGGCCACGTAGGCAGATCCGAGGGCCGCCAGAGCCTCCCAGTCATCGGGATTGCTCTCGATCCTCGCCTGCAGGTCGGCGATCCGTCCCTCCTCGGCGGAGACGGTCGTGCTGCTCGACGTCGAGGGGATGTCGGCACCGGACCCGGGTGTCTCGCGGCCGCCGTCGCCCTGCACGGACGCGATGGTGGCCGCCAGCCCGACCACCACGAGCAGGACGCCCAGGAGGACGACGGGTCGCCGGAGGAGGCTCACGGCATGAGGTTGGCGTAGACGATGAGGTTGTCGAGGTAGGAGGACCGCTCGGTGTCGAACGCACCGAAGCAGGTGATGAGACGCAGGGTCGAGGAGTCGGTGGGGCCATAGACCGCGTTGGTCGGGAAGTCGTCCTTGGGGTGGCTCTCGAGGCGCTCGACCATGAACCGCGCCGTGGACCCGTCGACCCGGTCGACCTCGACGACGTCACCGGGGACGAGCTTCTCGAGCTCGAAGAACACTGCGGGCCCGGTCGTGGAGTCGACGTGACCCGCCAAGACGGCCGGATCGTCCTCGCCCGGCTCCGCCCCACCCGACCACCAGCCGACGCGGGTGGTGTCGGCCGGCACCTCCAGGCTGTTCTGCTCATCGACGCCGAGTGGATCGATGGGTGCGTCGACCCCGATCTTCGGGACGCGCACCTGGGTCGGCGCCCATTCCGGGGCCGGCTCGACGGCCGCAGGGACCGCCGCGGGCGCGCCCGCGGTCGTCGGCGGTGGCGGCGGAACCGTGGCGGTGGGCAGGGTGGAGACCGGGGTGGAGGTCGATGTGGGAGCGGCGTCGGCCGCGATCTCGTTCTGGGTGAGGACGACCGAGGTGCTGGCCACACCGGCGACCACCAGCAAGCCGCCGAGGACCAAGGACGCGCGCCGAGCGACGGCAGCGGACCGGGAGCGCCATGCCGGCGGGCTCTGATCCCCCCCGCTCGCAGAGCTTGACGGTGGGACGCCGGGAGCCCTCCGGGCGGAGATGCGTCGTGGCTTTGCGGTGGGTGGCGGCGGCAGGTCTGGGGGCGAGCTCTGCTGAGGCATAGCAGGGCGCGCCGCCGGAGTCAGAGGCTGCGGGTCCTGTGATGTGGTCGTGGAACCGGGATCGGGAGCCGACGGCTCCGGCGGCTCGGAAGGGCTCGATGGCGCTCGGGCCCGGATCGAGCGTCGAGCGCCCGAGAGGGCGGATGGTGGGGCGTCCGGGCGTCGAGATGGGCTCGCGGGTCGAGAGCGGTGGACCGTCGGCCGGTCCTCACCGGGCGGTACGGCGCTCACTCCGGCGGCACTGGGGGGCGGGGCGACAGGTGTCGCCGGCGGGTCGTCGGCGGCTCGCGCCTCCGGTGACGGCGCAGGCGCAGACGCCGTCGGTCGAGTCGCGGGTGGGGCCGGGGAGGGCGAAGGAGCAGACGCCGTCAGTCGAGTCGCGGGCGGGGCCGGAGTCGGCGCGGGCCCGGCCGGGCTCGAGCGTTCGGCGCGCCGGAGCCCACCGTCGCCGGTCTGGCGCGCTGCGATGGCCGCTTCCGGCGTCGGTCGAGGCGAGGGCGGCCGGCGCACCCCCTGCGGGCCTGGCGGGCGCGAAGGCGAGCGGTCGCTTGCAGGAGCACTCGGACGGGAACGGGGCGGCGCGAGGCGCTGCTGGTCGTGGGCCACAGCGCCCGAGCCGTCGCTCAGCCCGCTCGGCGAGAGCGAGCCTGGCGCTGGCGCCGGGAGCCGCGTCGCCGATGCGTCCGTCTTGTCGTGAACGACTCGATCGAGGTTCGGTCGTCCCGGCTGCTCGGGGGCCGTTGGTTCCCCGCTGACGTCGCCATCCGCAGGGCGAGGGAGAGATGACGGCCCCTGGCTGCCGGCGACGGCGGGGCGGGGAAGCGGTGCGAGCCTCTCGGAATCCTGGTCGTAGGGCACCGGAGGCCCGGGCTGACCGGCTGACGCCGGCCGCCGGACGTTCGTCCCGGAGGGGTCCGCTGGTCGTCCAGCGCTCCCGGCCGGTGCCCCACGCCGATGTGGGACAGACGAGCGGACCGGCCCCCGGGGGGACCGGTCCGCTCGACGGTCTTGGTCAGAGCTCAGTGGCTCAGGCTCCTTGGACCTTGGTCCGCTTGGTGCGGGCGATGCCGAAGCCGGTCACGGCCACGCCGGCGGTGAGCACGGCGAGGGGCAGGAGGGGAAGGCTGGAACCGTCCGACGACTCACCCGGGCCCGGGGTACCGGCCAGGCCACCGAAGCCAGAGTCGACACCACCGCTCGGAGCACCGGTGCGGGAGTCTCCACCGACCGAACCCGGCGTGGGCAGCGCCACGTACGGGAAGGTGTCGCCGAACTCCTTGTCGTTGGCGTCCACCTCGTCGCTGAGGTCGTTCGGGGCTCCGACGAGCTCGCCCATCACGACCTGCAGCTCGATGTCGACCACGTCGTCGATCAGGCGGCGACCGTTGGGGAAGCCCTGGTTGTCGCCACCGATGACACCGAGGGAGTTGGGCTCGGCGGTGGGCGGAACCGACATGTTGAGGCGGAGCTGCTCGCTCGGGACGACGTTCTCGGGCATGTTGGCGCCCTCGATGCCGGTGAGGAACACCGAGACGAGGTCGTCACGGGGTGCGGCGGGGGCCGGGATCCCGTAGACCGACTCGATGAGCTTCGGCAGCAGCGGGTCCTGCACGGTGGGCAGGAACTGGGCGTCGTCCACCGGGTCGGAGGCGTTGAACGCATCGCGCAGCGTGGTGGGGACGACCAGCTCGTTCACCAACGGGTTGCCGAGGCGGGAGACCTGGACCGGCTCACCCTCGAAGGTGATGGTGCCGTCGGCGGCCTGGGTCCGCATGCTCGGCCGCTGGGTGGTGCTCCACACGCCGATGATGGGGTTGGCCGCATCGTCGCCGTCGGCGGCCACGGCGGTCTTGGGCACCTGGACGCCCAGGGTGTTGACGTTGTAGCCGGCGACGGTGTCGTCACCGGTCTCGCTGAGGTCGCCACCGTAGAGCAGGTCGAACACCCGCAGGTCGAGGAAGAACGGGTCGTCAGCCTGACCGGCGAACGAGGTGCCTTCGGGCCCGGCCTCGAAGTCCACGATGGCCTCGTCGCGCAGCGCCTGGTAGTCAGGCATGGACGCCTCACCGACGTGCGAGGGGGCCACGGGAGCGTCGGTCAGCAGGTCGATGACCTCGTCGCCGCGGATCTCCTGGAGGGTGTAGGTCTGGGTGAAGTTCAGGGTCGCGTCGTTGAAGCTGGTGACCGGGCCGGTGTTGTAGAGGGTGGCGGCCTCGTCCTTGTAGTTGGACGTGAAGGTCCACCGGTAGATGAGGTCAGCCACGGCGTCGCCGTTGTTGTCGATGTTGATGTCGTACTGGACGTTCTCGCCCCACGGGTAGAAGTTCGGGCCACCCGCCGGCTCCTGGAACGGGATCCAGTTGGCGAGCAGGGTCACGGTGTCGGGCTTGTCCGGGCTGGTGTAGGCGTAGACGTCGGTGTTGTCGATGAGGGGATCGCCCTGGGTGAGCGGTGCCTCGCGGTGGCTGGCGCCGAACGCGGGGCTGGCGAAGCCCACGGCCAGAGCGGCCGTAGCCGCTACTCCGAGCAGTTTCCTGGACTTCATTCAGCGTCTCCTGTTGTCGAGAACGCTCCGGGTACTCGGAGCGCAGGTATCAAACCACACGAACAGGCGTCCCACCAACCCCCAATAGTGGTGGTGGTCACCGTTTCGTCATCTGCCCGGCTGACCGGAGCCATCGCCCGAGGAGGGTGACCGATCCTTCAGCCGTGCAGGATCGAACCCTAGACCATGCGCCCACAGCAGGGGTCACTCTCGCCCCCACCGTCGGCCGTGCTGCTGGTCGACCGGGCGCGCGGTCCTCTCGATGCCCTGCAGCTCGCCATCGAGGCCACCGAGGGGCTCATCTGCGCCGGTGCCGGGCCGAGCCTGAGCGCAATGGCCGTCGCCCCGTCCGACGAGATCGACGCGGTGATCATCCAGGCCGCCACTCCGGGGGCAGACCTGGTCCTCGAGGTGGCGACGGCTCGTGCTCGCCACCCTTGCGCCATCGTGGTCGTGGTGGCCAGCTTCGTCGACAGCCACCTGGTGGAGACGCTCACGGACAAGGGGGCGACCGCCGTGGTGTCGACGTCGGTGCCACTGACCGCAGTGCTCGCCATCGCCAGCCGCGGCCTCGGAGACGTGCCCGACGTGTCCGACGAGCACGTCGAGCGGGTCGCCACGGTGGGGCGCGACCTCGGCCTCACCATCCAGCAGCTCCACATCCTGCGCCACTTCGCCGACGGTCTCACCCCCCAGCAGATCGCTCAGGAGCACGGCCTCAGCCTCAGCACGGTCCGTGAGCACCTGAAACGGCTGCGCCAACGCCTGCGGTGCGCCAGCGGTGTCGAGCTCGTCGTGGCCGCCCACCACCTGGGGCTCCTGCCCCACCTCGACCGCCCCCTCCGCTGAGCTGGCCGGGGCCCCGCTCGGGTTCGGCCCGCTGGTACCCGCCGCTGACCGCAGCTACGCGCCGGCGAGGGCGCGTGCCACCAGGTAGGCCCCCCCGACCATGACCAGCGATGCGGTCACGATCGGCAGGTTGACGGCGAGCCCGGTCAGGCGGGGGTGAGATCGGCGCCCCAGCAGGGGGGCGACCCGGTGCCGCAGCCGCTCGATGAGGAGACCGGCCCCGACGAGGACGGCCGCCAGCCCGAGGCCGTAGGCGACGATCAGCACGAAGCCGAACCACGCCCGGCCGATGGCGATCGACCCGAGCAGCACCACCAGGGCCGACGGGCTGGGCACGAGCCCCCCGGCGAACCCCATGGCCATCATGTTGCGGGCCCGCATCGCCGGCCCGGTGCGGGGCTCCACCGCGACGGCGCCCGCACCATGGTCGCCAGGGTCCCCGGGCCCGGTGCGGTCGTGGGTGTCGTGGGCGTGTTCCGGGCGGTGGACGTGGGAGTCGTGGTCGTGGGAGTCGTGGTCGTGGGAGTCGTGATCGTGGGAGTCGTGGTCGTGCGAGCCGTGGTCGTGCGAGCCGTGGTCTGCCGCGTGAGCGTGGACGTGATCCGGGACGTGAGCGTCATCCGGGACGTGGGCGTGCGCGTGATCCGGGGCGTCAGCGTGGTCCGGGACGTGGGCGTGGTCCGCATGGTCGTCGTGCGCGTGGTCCGCGGCATGGTCGGGATCGATGTGGTCGTGGGTGTGGCCGCCGAGGCCGTGGTGGTGGTGGCGGCTGGCACCAGGGGCCAACGTCGGGAAGATCCGCCGGAACTGCACCGCTCGGCGGAACAACGCGACGCCGATGCCGGCCACCAGGAGCCCGCTGGCCGTGCCGAGGTAGGGATAGAGGCGCTCGGGGGCCACCGACGAGTTGCTCACCACCAGCGCCAGGCCGAACAC
>NZ_DATLXO010000050.1:0-20090 GCF_035575815.1 Iamia sp. | reverse complement strand
CTAGCCCCAGCGGATCGTGGAGACGCGGGAGGTCGGGTTGACGCCCCGCTGCGACGCGCTCAGCCGGTTGTACCCGTCCGCGATGCCCCCGCCTAAATACTGTTTCAGGTAGTCGCGGTACGCCAGCTCGGGGTTGTTCTGCCACGCCGCCTGGTAGCCCGCCTGCGTCCGGCCGTACTGCCCCTGCGCGTAGCGGTCGCGGGCGCTGTCCCCGCCGAGACCCTGCGTCGCCAGGTACCGCTCGAAGTCGGCGCGGGGCAGGTCGACGCCCTTGACCGCCGACGTGTCGTACCAGTTCCGATCCCCGCCGTAGCTGTTGCGGGGGTCGAAGTAGGGCGACGGCGCGGGCTGCGCTTGCCGGGGCGGGGTCTGCCAGGCGCTCGCCATCCCGCTCGGCGCCTTGGGGGCCGCGCCCGCGCCGCCGAGCCAGTCGTTCATGCGGAAGGGAGTCGCCACGGGAACCTCCTAGAAGAGCTGGCCGCCGTTGACCTGGAGCCAGTTGGCGAAGCTCCGGTTGCCGCCCCCGACGCCGCCCTCGCCCCGCGCCGAGTTGGCGATGTAGTCGCGCCCCTGCTGCTGGAGCTCGTTCGCCACCGCCCGCTGCATGAGCGGGTTGGACCCGCCGTAGGCGGCTTGGGCAAGGGCGCTTACGGTTTGGACCTGCTGCTCGGGCGTGCCCGCCATCAGCGACTCCATGGCCGACCCCTTCGGGGCGTCCAAGAGGTTCTTCAGCATCACCTCCTGGTTGGGCAACCTCCCACCGGGGGTGGCACTGTTCGTGATAAGGGAGTTGACGTAGTTGATCGAGTCCCCGTCCTGCATGCTCTGGCGACCCTGGTCGCCGTTCATCAGCATGTTGACGAAGTTGTACATGTCGGCGTTCTCGGACATGAGGTCCACGAGGCCCCCGCCGTTGCCGATCCCCATCCCCTTCAGGCTGTCCTGAACCAGCACCTCCGGGTTGCTGTAGAGCATGCTCATGAAGTCGGACCCCGGTGCGTACCGGCTGGCGAACCCATCCACCGCGTCGGTCTGCCCGCCGCCCGTGGCCCGCTCGGCCGCCGCCATCATCCCCCCCCAGCCGGTCGTCGGCGCGCCGACGACGGGGGGCGCGGGGCGCGGCGGGGCGGCGGCGAACGCGCCCGCCATGGTGGCCGCGGGACCCGCCGCGCCCGCCCCACCCGTGCTGGGGGAGCCGAAAACCGAGCCCCCACCCTTGCCAGCCCAGCGGTCCTGGAACGGAGACTGGACCGTCGCCGTACCCTTGGCTTTGGTGCCGACGCCGGTCGAGCCACCCCCGGAGCGGTCCGCCCCGGCGCCCCTCTCGCCTTTGCTCTTCTTGCGGGGCTTGATGTAGTCCTTGTACCGAGAGCTGGACATAAAGTCGGGCATGGGGTCCTCCTACGGTCCTGCGACCTCGAACGGAAGCATCGGGGGATGGGGACCCGTCGGCCCCTGCGGGCCGCCCTGCTGGCCGGACACGCTGCCGGGGCCTTGGCCCAATGCCGCGTAGCTTATCCCACCGGACGCCCCCGGCGTCACCGGGTTCGCTCCGGGCGTCATTCCGGGCGGCATGCCGGGTGGAGGCGCGCCCATGCCGGGGGGTGGCGGCTGCCCGCCCATGGCCGCCATCGGGTCGGGCGGGGGTGGCTGCTGGATCTCCATCCACTTGTCCAGCAGCACCTCGTACATGGCCCGCTCGCGGGGGTCCGTCGCCTCCTCCAGGCTGCGCGCGAGCTGCATCGGGATGATGACCAGCTTGCGGAACTGCTCGTCCTCCGCCGTCGCCGACAGCGCCATCTCCTCCTGCCACTCGGCCTGGACCCGGTCGTAGTCCCCGATCCCCAACATCTCGGCCCCGCGCCGCTTCGTGATGATCCCGAGCTGGTTGCCCATCTGGATCGCCGTCAGGATCGGGACCATCTCGGCCGAGCGCACCCGCGTCAGCTTCACTGTCACATCCGGGCCGATGGCGTCGATCAGCTCCGGCGTCACCTCCCGCCCGAGGTCGCTGTTGCCACTGGGAGCGCTCACCGCCACCAGGAAGGGTCGTTCCTCCCCCTCCGAGAAGCGCGACAGGTGGCCGACGTTGCGCCACAGCCGGATCTGCTGCGTCAGCACCCGCGAGCGGTACAGCTCCATCGTCCGTATCCAGCCGGCCGTCTTATCCATCCCCCCCTCGGTGATGGTCGACATGGCCGTGCCCGACACGTTGCTCTGCTGGTTCGCCCCGCCCATCTGCGGCGGCAGCCCGCCCGTCAGCCGGTCGGTGTTCAGCAGCCCCATCAGCATCTGAAGGTCGAGCGCCGACGTGTTCGTCGGCATAGGCGAAATCGCCTCTCCCTCCAAGAGTTCCGTAATCCCGCCTTTCCGCCAGTCAATCTCGGGCAATCCACCGGGGGCGTTCGCGGCCTCGTTCGAGCGCGTCATAACGACCGGGGGCGCGTCGTTCTTCTTGAGCTGCGTCAGCACCCGCGCCGCGATGGCCTCCGTCTGGTCGTGGCGCTCCCGCTGGGACCAGATCGACGAGGTCGACTTGTACCCCATGTCGGCGTCGTCGGGCAGCCCTTCGCGCCAGCCATCCGCGTCGCCTCCGCCGGACGTATCCCCCAGACCGGCGTCCATGGCCCAGGGCTCGCCGCCGGGTCCACGCTGGACGACGTAGGGCACCTCCCCGAGCGCGTGCTTCTTGACCTCCATCAGCACGATGCCGTCGTCGATGGTGATGGACCGCCACCACTCGTCCCAATACTCCGTGACCGTCACCATCGTGTCGTCGGTGTCGCGCCCGTTGCCGCGCGTGTTCGCCCACCGCGCCCGGTCCTGCTTGGACGGCTCGCCCCAATCCCCCACGGCGTCGGCGTAGGTGGTCCGATATTTCCGGTAGAGCTTGATGAGGCCGCGCTCCCCGCCGAAGACGGGGTAGACGGTCATCGGGTTGACGAGCTTGTGACTGATCGGATAGCCCTCGTCATCCAGGTTCGGCAAGTTGCGCGACACGACCTCGCCGCAGACGGTCAGCAGCTTCCACTCCGCCATCGCCAGGTACATGTCGCCGCCGTCGACCCAGCGGCTCTCCGCCTCCTCCCGCAGGAAGCGCCCGAAATCCTCCAGCGTCTGCCCGTGGATGCGGTCCTCGCGGCGCCGGACGGACTTCGTGTAGAACGGGTCGATGTTCGCCCCGAACGAGCACAGCAGGTTCCAGTCGTCCACCAGCTCCGAGCTGGTCCACGGGTCCTGATCGCCCAGTTCGCGGGCCTCCAGGTCGCTCTCGAAGACGCCCTTGATGTGGAGGCGAAGCCGGTTCGCCGTCTCCATCTGCATCGCCAGCCGGTTGACGTGCCGCCGCTCCTGGGCGATGGCGTCGGCCGTGATCCGCTCGGGGTCGGGCTTCTTCGGCAGCCGGGTCGGGTCGAACCCCGGCTTGTAGCGCGGCTCGAACTTCTTCGTGCGCTTGCCCAGCAACTCCTCCAGGAGCGCCGGGTCGAACCCCAGGTCCAGCTCCGGTGCGGCCTGGAAGGGCGTCATCGGCCCCTGGGGCATCGGCATCGCCGGTGGCATCATGTCGATCATTCGTCAGTCGCCTTCACGAGATGGATGTACCGCTCAACCTGCTCACGGTCGGACGCCTTCTCCGCATCGGTGAGATCGGCATAGGGCGTCCGGATCTGACGGTTCCAATGTTGGACGCTCGCCGCAGGAATCGTGAGCGACCCGTCATCGTTCTCGGCGCACAGCGAGTGCATGTACCGTTGCCAGTCGGCCCACCGTTCGTGCTCAATGGCAGCCAACTGCTCGATCAGGTCGTTCGTCTCGATCATCGGGTGGCCCTCAGACGGGTTCCGCGGTAGGCGGCGGGGCGGGCGTAGGTCGGGAGCATGGCCGGGTCGGTTCGGGCGTTGCGGCGTGCCTCGCGGGCACCGATGGCCCCGTGCAGCTCGGTCCGGTACTTGAGGTGCGCCGCCAGGTACTCCAGGGCGCTGACGAAGTGCGTGCTCCAGTCGCGGATCGGGCCGCGGGCGTCGGTGGTCCGCTCGCGCCCGTCGTTGCGCTGAAACCGGTTCTGCTGCAAGGCCGACAGCACGTCCGAGGCGCCGGGGGTGTCCGCGAACCGCAGCCGGGGCAGCAGCCAGCGCAGCGCGTCCCGCCGCCCCTTGAACGTCCGGAACGCCATCTTCGAGGCCGTGGTCTTGCCCGCCGCGTCGCGGTCCCGGTTGACATAGATGCCGAACGGCTCCCGCGCGAGCACCCCGTAGAACGTGTCCAGCGACGCGCCCATCTGGTTGTCGCCGTAGGTGTCGCCGTAGTACGTCGCCTTGGGCAGCATCCCGGTCCAGGACATCAGGTCAAGGTCCGCCTGGGTGTAGTCCCACTCGCCGGACATCATCTGACCCGTCAGGATGGTCCCGTAGAAGTCGGCGGGCTTGCGCCGGTTCTGGTAGCCGTCGAGCACGTCGTAGTAGCCCGTGGCGGGGTCGTGCGCCACCCAGATCAGGGCCGTCTCGTCGGCCATGCCGGGGTCGATGGCGACGTACAGCGGCGAGCCCATCCGGTAGGACAGCGCCGTCGTCGTCCCCATGTCCACCGCCATCGGGTAGACGTAGGTGTCACCCTGGGTTGCCCGGTGGTCACGCAGGATCTCCTGCGCGAACAGGTCCGGGCGGGCCTCGTAGCGCACCTTCTGACGGTCGTACCAAGCGTCGTCGTGGAACGGGCTCTCCCACCAGTCCACCGTGAACAGCGACGGGTGGTGGTCCATCGCCTTCCCCGAGTGCAGCTCGTAGAAGTCCGGCCCCTCCTCCATCGACTCCGTGCTGGCCGCGAACCGGTGCTCGGTCGTGTCCGCCGTCCCCATCCACACGTTCAGGAAGTCCGGGATGATCGCGGCCTCGTCGAAGAACGCGAACGTCGCCCGGTCGCCCCGCCCCGCGTTCGTGTTCGTCGACTCGCCCCCCAGCACGTTCCCGTTGGCCGGGTTCTCCAGGTACAGGCTCTGGCGGTGCTTCTGGTGGTTGTACCCCGACGGCCGCAGCCACTCCGGCAGGTACTCGATCACCTTGTCGATCTTCCAGAAGAGGCTCTTCGGCTGCTTGGAGTCGACGAACTCCTCCTTGCGGCTCAGCAGCAGCCCGTTGAACGGCGTCTTGAACAGCCAGCCGTGGACCGCCCACCCGCAGAAGGTCCAGGTCGCCCCCACGTCGCGGCACTTGCTCACCACGCCGTCGGCAGACGCCCCGTCCTGGATCATCACCCACTCGACCCAGTCCAGCAGCTCCACCTGGCGGGCGAACGGTATCCACGGGTTGTACCCGCCGCGCCCGCCCCGCGTCCGCGGCTCGTAGATCGTGCCCCACATCGCCAGGAAGTAGGGGGCCGAGCGCCGGCATCGCTCCCGCTCCAGCTCCGCCGCCGCCGGGTTCTGCCGGCATGCCTCCGCCCGCTCGACCCGCGCCAGCCGCACCGCCCGCACCCACGCCACGAACGCCGCCTGCTTGGCGGCCCGCTCGGGGTCATCGGGGCCGAGGGGCGCGGGCGGAACCTCGCTCAGGTCGACCCGCTCGATCCCCCCGTCATCCGTCTCAACGATGCGGTGGAGCCCCGGTATCCGGGCCATGGGCGCTCCCTAGACGCTCGCGCCGGCGCGGCGCCGGAACGTCGCGGTGATCTGCAAGCCCGCCAGCGCCGTGGCCGCCGAGGCCCCGAAGGACACCGCCAGCACGTCGCCGTCCACGAACTGCCGGGCGCTGACCCCCGCCGTGGTCGTCAGGAGCGTTAGCGCGCGGGTGATCCCCGCCACCTGGGTCGCGTCGATGCCGACCGCTTGCAGCTCGATCACCGTCGCCGAGGCCGCCGCGTTCGCCAGCGCCGTCGTGCCCGCCTTGATCTTGCGGAACGTGATGGTCGTCGCGATGGACGCGAGCACCTCGTACCGCAGCTCGATGGACTCCAGGAAGAGCGGGCCGCCCTGGACGACGAACAGCGCCCGGCTGGTCGGGGCGGTGGGGAGGTTCGCGGGGACGTAGAGGCGCATGCCGCCGCCGATTGCCATAGGAGTCTGCCTTTCGGGGTTCGCGTCGGACGACGACCCCAATCGGGTACGCCCGTGGCGTCATCGTAGCACGCTGCGAGCGTACGACCGGGCGGGTGTATGATGGATGGGCGCCTGTGCGGGTGTAGACTATGGGGGCGCCGGTCGCGACCGGTATGCTCCTCATGGCGAGGAAGGGGGGGACTCCGGGACCCCAAAGCCCTCCCCCCCGGCCACGGAGCATCACCCTGCCATGAGGGACCACACCATGAGCTTCAGCGTCATTGACTGGGCGGTGTTCGACTGATGGACGGGTCGACGTTCTCGATCAAGGTGCAGCCGGGTCGATCCGATGGGGAGGCCGTGTTCCGGCATGAGCCGGGTGGACGCATGACGGTCGGTCCCGACCCCGATGGCGGGGAGTGGCGGGCTCCGGAACCCACCGAAGTGATCGAGCTGCCGGCTCGGGGGGTCGGGCGGCGGGTCATCGTGCGCTACGCGGAGGAGAATCCGTGGACGGCGGACGGGGCGGTGTTCGACTGATGGACTTCCCCAGGGTGCTACGATGAGGGCCGGCCGGGAAGCACTCCCGCCGGCCCTCTGCACGTCTGCGCCCTGCCAAGAGGTGAGCATGCCGTCCAAGCCTAGCACGCCTCGCCCGCCAGACGTCCGGCGTTGCGACCACGACATCATCCTCGTGGCCTGGCGCACGTTCGTCGCCCCGCCGGTCCCCGGCTTCGTGGTGTCCGAGCGTTGGTGTCGCCGCTGCGCCCAGTTCCTGCCCCCGGCCCCCGTCGACTGACCCGCGAGCGACCACCCGAAGAAGTACCGGACTCCCCACAGCGCCCTCTCCTCACCCCGAGAGTGGGCGATAGCCGTGACCGCACGGCGACGGGGGGAATGAGGGGGGCTTCCACACTGCCGTCGGCCCGTACGAACGGGATGGGATCGTCGTTTCCCGGTTTAGACTGGCTCCGCGACCCGGTCACTTGCAGACTGGGGTGGAGTAGCTCCCACCGGCTGGGTCCGTTTCGGGTGAGACCCGGTGACTGCCGAAGAGGCTAGACCGGGTCTCACCGCGTCTGGAATGTTTCACGGGGACGGAGGGTGGGACTCCACCCATCCCTCTCAGTCCACTCGCTCCGCTAATGTGTGGGGGCAGAAGGGGGTGTACCGCACAGACCAGAGTAAGGGCAGAGGGTAGGTGTTAGGGGGGGAGGGGGGGGTGGTAGACTGGGCTGAGGCTGAGTAACGACAGCCAACGACAGCGGCACAGCAGCGCGAGGTAGCCTGATGCAGACGAAGCCAGTGCCGATGCTCACCCTCGACCAGGTCGCCAGGTTCTGGGCCAAGGTGGATACGTCGGGTGGGGTAGACGCCTGCCACCCGTGGACCGGGCAACGGATGACGCGGGGTGGTGGGCTACACACAGACACACCGTCATCCCCTGATCCGCTCATCAGCGTCCACGCACCAGGTGGTAGGCAGGATGGATACGGGGTAGTCGAGATCGCGGGCTCACGGATGCGTGCGCATCGGGTGGCCTACACCCTGACGTGCGGACCCATCCCGGATGGGCTCACCATCGACCACGTGAAGGCGCGAGGGTGCCGGCTCCGCTCATGCTGCAACGTGCGTCATCTAGAGCCCGTGACGACGCAGGTCAATACGCTGCGTGGTGATGGACCCAGCGCTATCCACGCTCGCAAGACCGCCTGCGTCCACGGACACGACCTGACGCCCGAGAACACCTGGATCAGCAAGCGAGGCTATCGGTACTGCCGGACGTGCAACCGTCACCGCGTGGCGGCCCACAAGCGACGCCACGCGGTCGCCTAACCCCGCCGCGCCATCCTCGCCTCATCCTTCCGCATCCGGGTCGTCTCCCGTTGTTTCAGCTCCAGCTCGGCCAGCGCCGTGTCGTCGAGGCCGGTGAGATCGCCGATGGCGGCGAGGATGGCGCGTGGGGCGTCCACCTCGCCCAGCCCGCCGCGGGTCCCGACCGGGGAGAAGCCGCCGCGGTCCAGGAGCGCGACCGCGGCCTGGGTGCGGATCTTCGGGTCCACCTCCTCATCCCCCAACACCTGGCGGAGATAGGCGGCGGCCTCAGCGGTGCCCATGGCGACCGTCTGTTGGGTGCGGAGGCGGAGATCCGGGGCGATGGCGTGCAGCTCCCGATCCGCCCGTTGGTTCCACCCGAAGCGCTTGACCCAGTCGTAGAGCGTGTCGAGCGGGGGGAACTCCTGGCCGTTCACCAGCTCCGCCCACTCCGGAGAGCGCGCCGCCTGTGGGACGCGATGCACCTTCCGGTCCGCCACGAAGGCCCAGAGCTGGTAGGCCAGCTCCCGCACCGCCTCTGGGTATCGCTCCCGTGCCACCGGTCCCCGTGTCTCTCCCATCATATCGCGATGATACGATATGGCATAGTTTGGGCACAGAGAGGAGGAGGCCGCGAGGCCCGATGACCGCTCGTCGCGTTTCGCACACCAAGGAGACCGCACCGTGTCGACAACCAAGAACCAGCCCATGAGCGCCGCCGACCTCACCACCGTCATGGCCCGCCAGCAAGAGACCGAGGCCGTCTCGACCGACCAGACAGACGGCCCCAAGACCGACCCGACCGCCTCCCACGGCGCCAACCTGGACGGCGCCGCCGAGACCGAGGGCACCGCCGTCGAGGAAGCCAACCGCCAAGCCGCCCTGTCCCCTCGTGATATTGATAAGCTAACGGTGCCCACCCCGCACGTCCTCCCGGAGCGCGAGGAGCCCTAGCCCTCGTCATCCCCACACACCCACGACCAGGCCGGCAGCTCACCCTGCCGGCCTTCCGCATGCCTGTATCGTCGATACTTAGCCCAACCAAAGAGAGTGGCCGAGCGGTGCGTCAACACCCCCGGCCGTGGCCCATCAGGAGGACCTGACGTGCGTACCAATCCTATCCCAACCCTCACACCTCGGCAAATCGAACGTTTCTGGTCCTCGCTCGACACGACCACGCATCCCGGTGGGTGCTGGTTTCGGCGAGGGACCACCAACCTCGCCGCCTACGCCAAAGCCTTCGGCCACGGTGCGCACTGCATCGCGTACACCCTCGCTCACGGACCGATCCCCGAGGGGCACATCATCGACCACCGCTGCCGCAACAAGGCGTGCCGCAACCCCGCGCACCTCGAAGCCATTACCAAGCACCAGAACAGCAGCCGCTACTGGTGCATCTACTACACCGGCGAGGCGCACCCCTCGCAGTTCCCCCTCACCGAGACCGAGCGGCAATCTGCGAGAAGATCCCCTCGTACCCCTTGACATCCCGACCACTGACGTAGTAGTATATACAGGTCGTCAGGGAATGGACCTGACACGGAGCGGCCGGGTAGGGACTCTCACCTCCCACCCCGGCCAGGTAGCCCCAGGAGGCCACCATGACCAACGTTACCACGCTCTCCACCAGCGCCGACTACGGCACCTTCGCGTTCTGGTCCGGCATCGCCCCCACCCTCAAGGACCGGACCCTCGTCTGCGATGCGATGGGGTTCCGCCACCTGGTCGCCACCAGCGACGACGCCGACAACCGAGTCCGCGCGTATCTCGCCGAGCTGGTCAGCCGCGAGGCTGCCTACCAGGCCGGAGACACCAGCGTCCGGTACCACAGCTCCCGCGCCGACTGCATCGCCTTCCTCACCGCGGAGGGCATCGCCATCGAGCCCGCACCCGTCCCCACCAAGACCCACGCCGTCGTCGAGACGTTCAACGACTGCACCATCGTCACCATGGCCGGCACCGAGGCCGCGTGCCGCGCCGAGATCGACTGGTGCGAGGACTACACCCGCCGCCACGGAACCAGCAGCCGCACCCGCACCGTCGCCACGGTCGAGGAGGCCGGCGTGGTCGGTTGCCCCCACTGCCCGGCCGGATTCGCCAAGGTCGAGCACGTCCACTGCCGCACCTGCGCCGGGGAGGTCAACACCGACGAAGCCGCCATGACCGCGTACGCCGCGGCCCGCGATCGGATGCGCATCGCCCAAGCACAGGAGGAGTACAAGGCCGCCGAGTACGGCCGCGAGTGGGATGTCCTCCTCGACGGCGACGACATCGACCCCCGTTGGCTGCCCGACGGGAGCGACTGCTAGCACGCACCGACTCGCCCCGCGCACGCGGCCCCGGTTGACGACCGGAGCGAGTCACCGCCAAGGGACGGACCCGAGGCCAGCGCCCACCAGATAGGAGCCCGCCAATGGCGATCAACTACATGACCTACCACCGGCCGGATGACACCGCCAAGGTTGCGGCCATCGCGGCATCCATGGCCGCCGACGGATGGATTGGTTCGCCGGTCGTCGTCGACGGCGAGCAGGCGCTGACCGGCGCGCACCGCCTCGCGGCCGCGGCCGTCGCCGAGATCGAGGTCGAGACGGTCGAGCTGCGAGACCTCTTCGAGGAGGCCGGCCTCGACCTCGACGAAGTCGCCGCGACGTGCGACTGGGACCTGGCCGACATCGTCAGCCAGCTTCCCTCCTCGGTCAAGGCCGAGTACGGGATCGACCTCCACTAGCGTGGTCGACCGCCCCCCGATCACCCCGGCCGACGCCGTCCGGCTCTACCGCGAGGGCGTGAGCCTCGCGGAGATGCAGCGTCGGTACGCCACGAGCTCCCCAACGCTGCGGCGCTACCTGGCCGAGGCGGGGATCACGCGCGAGCGCTCCACAACGGGGCGGCCGGTGAAGGCGCTGCCGATGGCCGACGTGATCGCCGACTACCGCGCCGGGATGTCCGTCGAGCGGATCGGCCGCACGTACGGCATATCCCACATGGCGCTACGCGCCCGCCTCGCGGAGGCCGGAGAGACGCTCGTCCCGCGACCAACTGCCAACCAGCGCCGCGACGTGACGGCCGAGGTGGTTGCGGGCTTGCGCCGCGAGGGGCGCTCACGGGCTCAGATCGCGACCGCGCTGGGCGTCTCGCTCAACACGGTCAATAGTCGTCTGGCCGAGGCCGGGATGCCGACGAGCGAGCAACCCCACCGTCTGCCCCGCAGACGCCCGACGGACCGGCCCTACCTCGTCGACGCCCTCGTGACCTATCGCGTGTTCGCGGCCGACGAGGCGGAGGCGACGATACGGGCGAAAGCCATCCTGGAGACAAGCAAGATCGACATCGTACAGGCGACCGTCCACCGGACCAGTGAGGAGCCCACCCCATGACCGACACCCTGACCCCCGAGGAAGAAGCGTACGTCGCCGCCTACGTCGCCAACCACCGCGCAAACGAGACCCTGCGCGAGGCCGTCCACGCCATCGAGACCGACCGCGGCGCCCACTTCTCGCAACATCCCCACCCGTCCACCCGCGCCGCCGCGCAACGCCGGATCACCGCCCTGTCCGAGCTGGCCCACCGCACCATGTACCCCCGAGCGGAGCCCACCCGATGACGCGCCAAGAACTCCGCGCCGCCCGGATCGCCCTCGGCCTCACGCAAAAGACCATGGCGGACCTCCTCCAGGTCACGCACCGCCACATGGAACAGATGGAGTCCGCCCGCCCGATCACGCCGCCCCACCACGCAGCCGCCGTCGCCGCCATGCTGAGCGACCCATCCCACCCCGCCCGCGCCGTCGCCCTGCACCGCCTGCGCGTCAGCATCGAGGAGGCCCACAGACGCGCCACAGCGGCCATAGGAGCGATGGAGGCCGACCCGATGGGCACGCACGCCGTGACCGCCCTCGATGTCGTCACGGCCCGCCTGGACGATGTTGCCTACGAAATGGAGGCGGTGGCCCCATGACCGACCGCATCGGCACCGCCGACTGCCCGTACGCCTCGGAGATGCTCTGCGACGATGGCGCCTGCCCAGCCTGCGATGCCGCCACCGACGCGTACGACGCCTTCCTCGTCTGGGAGGAGCAGCAGCCCCGGCCGCCCTACGTCCCGCCCGGACCCGACGAGCCGCCCTTCTAGCCGCGACGATGGGAGCAGCCATGACCGCCTTCGAGCCAGTCAACCACGCCACCTACCGATCCATGCGGGCGAAGGGACCACAGCTTGCCGCCATGACCACCGATGACCACCTGCGGGCCGCGCTGTCCAGGGTGCTGGAAGAGTACGCGGCCATGGAGCGCCAATACTGGAAGTCGCTAGGCCGATTGGAAGCCATACGGGAGACCATCGCCATGATCGACGCAGAGAACCTCGACCCCACCGAGGGACCACCTCTCCCCAAGTGATAGGTTAGTCGGTCGTACCTTTCTCAAAAGCCCCCGTACCTACCACCAAGGAGCCACCATGGAGCCGAACGACCTCGCCGAGTTGATCGAGCAACACCACACCGACCTCGCCCGCATCCGCGCGGCCATCCACGCCGACCCCAGGTACTCCACCGTGACCCAGCTCATCGAAAGCGCCGAACAGGACCTCGTCAACGCGATCTACCGATGCACACGCATCACCACCGACTAGACCGCCACCGAGACGGGGGAGGGCACGAACGCCGACGCCTCCCCCGTCCACGTCCAGCACACCGTCCGCCCGTCGTACACCGCCACCGCCAGCCCCTCGACCAGCCCCCGCCGCCCGTCATCCGACAGCAGCGGCAGCAGCGCCCGCGCCTCCCCGAGGTGCGCCGCCATCGCCGTGAACCGCCCCGCGTCCGGAGCCGCCGGCAGCGCCACCGCCTCGCCCTCCAGCCGGAGC
This sequence comes from Iamia sp., assembly GCF_035575815.1. Lineage (NCBI taxonomy): Bacteria > Bacillati > Actinomycetota > Acidimicrobiia > Acidimicrobiales > Iamiaceae > Iamia > Iamia sp. The sequence goes on along the minus strand of NZ_DATLXO010000050.1, from coordinate 7,379 downwards.
CGCTCGACCGCCGCCGCGTCCCGCACCCGGACGTAGGCAGAGCGCGCCGCGTCGTCGCCCTCCTCGACGTAGAGCGACCGCGCCCGCTCGACCCGCTGCCCGAGCCGTACGAGTGCCCGGGCGATCTCGCCCCGCCGATCCCGCGCCACAGCCCCGCCCGCCTCGGCCTCGGCCCACGCCACTGCCTCGGCCAGCGTCCGCACCCCCCCCAGGTCCCGGACCAGGCACGCGAACGCCGCCGCCTCCAGCTTCCCCGCCGCCACCGTCCGACCCGGACACGCGCACCGGCCCCCGGCGGTCGTCTGCGACCGGCACCAGAACCGCGTACCCTGCCGGTCCGCGTGCCACACCGCGTACATCCGCGCGCCGCACCCGTGCTCGACCAGCCCGTCCAGCCAACTGGCCCCCTTCTTCCCGCCCCGCGTCCGCGCCTCGCGGGAGAGCCGCGCCTGGACCCGGTCGTAGAGTTCGCCCCCCACGATCCGGTACTCCTCGCGAACCCGTCCCGTCTCGGCCCCACCGAACGCCACCCGCCCCGCGTACAGTCCCCGCCCCAGCAGCCCCGAGACCGTGTCGAGCGTCCACGCCGACCCCCGCGCCGTCGCCACCCCCCGCCGGTTGAGGTCGACCGAGATCGACCACCGCGTCTCCCCGCCGTCGTAGCGCCCGAACACCTCCCGGATGACCGCCGCCTGGTCCTCCCGCACGGAGAAATCCCCGTGCGGCCGCTCGTGGATCGTCCCGTCCGAGCGCGCCACCACCTGCACACCCGCCCGCCCGTACCCGTACGGCGGCCGTCCCCCCTGCACCCCCCGCGCCGCCCGCCCCCGGTACACGTCCCGCATCCGCTCCGCGAGCTGCCGCCGGAAGTCCTCGTTCACCGCCCCGAAGATCCCCCGCACGAGGTCCGAGTTGGGTTCGCTGATCGACACCACCGCCGAGCCTTCGAGCCGCACCGCCCGGACAATCGTCTCCTGGTGCAGCAGGTCCCGCGCCAACCGGTCGAACTTGTAGATAACGAAGTCCACGTCCGGGGCCGCCTGCGCCCGCATCGCGTCGAACCCCGCCCGCAGCGGCGCCGCCCCCGAGACCGCGTGCTCCACGATGGGCGGCCGCACCCCCCGGTACACCTCCGGCTTCGACGCCACCCACCGCCGGATCGCGTCGAGCTGGGTTTCCAGACTCAGGCTGGACTCCGCCGTCTCGCCGAACAGTTGAGCCGACTGCCGGATCACGGGAACCGCCCACTTCCTCGGCTCGTCACCCGTTGCCATCAGCGCGCCCGTTCTGTACGCTCGGGACGTACGTCCTCCCCGCGTAGCCCGAACGGCGGCTTGACAGCCCGTCATATGCGTCGTGTACCCTGCCTGCACGGATCGACACAACACCACCGGCGTGCCGGCCATCCTCCCGCCCGAGCTGCCCCGGTACCGGGCGCGGGCCGACGACGGAGCCATATGTGGACACGCCGCCCATCGCTTGGTCTGCCTCGCTGCTCGTCACACGCTGCCAGTTGAACCGCAGCCCGTCCCTCGTCTCGGCGATGGTGAGCCTCCTCTGCGACGACGACGCCTGCCAGCTCACCGTCATCGGCCCCCGAGGCAGGGAGTCCGTCGTCCCGCTCAGCCGCGACACCGCCCAGCGGCTCGACGCCGCCCTCACCGACGCCGGCGGCTAGCGCGCCACCTGCGTGGACAGGTCGTCGACGGTCTCCCAGAGGTCGTCGATCTCCCGCTCCAGGTCATCGATGCGGTCGTACAGCCGCCGCTCGTCGTCGTCCGCGACCCTCGCGTCATTCGTCGCGTTCAGTTCCTCCCACGGGTCCTCCATCGTCGGGAACGGCGTGCGGAACGCCGAGCGCGCCCCGCTCGAATCCGTCGACCGGCCGGCGCCGACCAGAACCAACACCACCACCACGGCGACCAACCACCACCTACGCATCGTCTGGCGCTCCCTCGATCATGCGCTCCAAGGCGCCCTCCATGAACCACACCAGATCGGGGGTCCACCTCACCCGGTCGACCAGCGCGTGCAGCCGTCGACGCGGGTCGTCCACCGCCAACTCACCCACCTCGACACGATGACCCGCCATCGCGAGCAAATCATCGTGCGGCACGTGGAAGTAGTCGGCCACCAGGTCGAGCGACGCAGGCGTCGGCTGCTTGCCCTGCAACCACCGGCTCACCACCCCAGGGTGCTTGCCGATGGCACGGGCAAACTCCGCCTGCGACTCGTCCCGTCGCGTCAGTTGCCGCCGGAGCCAGGCGGAGAAGGGCTCGCTCGTCATGGACATCACACTACTTGACAACGTTGTATGCGTGCGCATACAATACCAACATGGAAGCGACGACCTACCGAGCCACCCACCTTCGAGACGTGATGGACAACCGCGGCATCCGGCACACCTGGGTCGCCCGCGAGTCCGGCATCGGCAAGGCGCTGTTCGGTCATTACGTGAACCGACGCCGACCCGTGCCGGCCGAGCGAGCCCGTCGGATCGCGGCCGTCCTCGGCGTCCCCCTTTTTTTGCTGTTCGAATCGCTCACGAACGACACTTCGTCACCCGCGAGCGACGACCAGGCAGCATGACCGCCGGACGGACCGGCGGCGGCAGCGACGACAGGAGGCCCCCGATGATCGACCCGCACCCCGCCAGCGACGCCCACCGCGACACCATGATCGACGCGATCCTGGCCGAGCACTACGACGCGACCTGCTGGATCATCGAGGACACCCGCGAGGCCCCCGCCGCCGTCCGCCAGTCCGCCGCCGAGACCGCCCGCAAGCTGGCCGACCTCCTCCCCGCGTGCGACGGCCTCGGCGCCTTCATCGCCCGCCACCACAAGCTCACCGCCGCCCTCCGCGAGGACCAGACGTACCACGGCTGCCACGAGGGAACACTCGACCAGCTCGGCTGGCCCCACACCGTCCAGGCCATCCGCAAGATCGACCGCGACGCCGCCGTCGCCACCATGGTCGCCGCGCTCACGTCCGGCCGAACCGCCCGCGTGGCTGCCTGATGGGAACCGTCCGCTACCTGTTCGAGGTCGTGGCGTGGTGCTGCGCCTGGTCCATCGTCGCCTCGTGGCTGTACGTGGCCGTGGTGCTGCTGACATGACACCCGCCCCCCTGCTACTCCCGCCCGTCCGGAGGCGCCGCCCGAGCGCGACGCCCACCGCTCGACCCTGCGACGTCTGCGGCTCCACGCCCGACCGCTTCTCCCCCGCGCGCGGGGCGTTCTGCCCGAGATGCCGACGAACCATCGACACCATCGCCGTCCACGCCTTCCGCCCGGTCGCCCGATGACGGTCGGGACTTTCGTACTTCCCCATATACGTAGGTATAGCAGGACTGTACGTACACGTCAAGCGGGGAGGAGACCGCCATGAGGTGAGATCCAACGGACACGACGAAGGCCGCAGGGTGACGGACACCCCACGGCCTGACGGACCCGCTGCTACCAGACCCGAGAGGAGTCTACACCCCATGCTCCACCTGCGGAACCCCCTCACCGACCGCATCACCATCGCCGAGCACAACGACGCCATCAAGCGCCGCAACGTGGCCCGCCTGTTCGGCGGCGACCGCCCGACGCCCATCCGCGTCCTCCGCACCGAGGCCCCCTACGACCGGCTGCCCCCCGGCTGCCCGGCCGACCGCGTCCTCGCGCACGAATGCCACCGGACCGCCGAGATGGTCCGGGAGCGCATCGCCGTCCTCGACAAGGCCATCGACGCCGCCATCGAGGCCGACGTCCACGAGACGGAGGTCGACGCCCACCTGGCCGCCCTCGTCGCCCTCCAGGCCCTCGCCATCGCCGCCGAGCACCTGACCCCCCGCTAGCCGAGCGCGGGGCGGACCGCCGCCCCGCCACCCCCAGGAGGACCCGACGTGCCCGACCAGCCGCCGCCCCCCAGCTTCGAGAGCGCCCACGACCTCGCCGCCTACTGGAAGACGAACCCGGACGGCGTCGCCGCCGCTCCCCAGACGACGTGGGACGTGGCCGAACTGCTCGCCGCCGCACCGAGCCCCAGCGCCTCCACCGTCATCCCCGACGACGGCGGCGCCAGCTTCCCGAGCGACCACGCCGCCAAGCCGTTCGGCGTCGTCGAGACCCGGTCCGGGGGGTTCGTCGTCACCACGCACGCCACCGGACGGATCATCGGGAACCCGCGCTGGACCCGCCAGACCGCCGAGGCCCACGCCGCCGTCCTGAACGAGCCGACCGCTGACCGCCCGCCCGTCGCCCCCGCCACGAAGAGACCCACCCGATGACCGACCACGCGCTCGCCGACGAGTTCGGCATCTCCATGCAGCACGCCCACGCCATCGTCCGAAATCACCGTTGGAAGGGACACGCACATGCTAACTAGCAACGCCGTCGCCACTGTCGAGAAGTCAAGCCCGGCCGCGATCATGTCCGAGGTCATCACCAAGGGCGACTTGAAGCTGCTCACCGACGATCAACGAACTCGCTACTACATCGAGGTCTGCGAATCGGTCGGCCTCAACCCCCTCACCCAGCCCTTTTCGTACCTCATCCTCAACGGCAAGATGGTGCTGTACGCCAACAAAGGCTGCACCGACCAACTCCGCGGAATCCGGGGCGTCAGCATCACCCGCGCCGACCGCGAGACCACGTCCGACGGCCTGCACATCGTCACCGCATTCGCCCAAGACGCCGTCGGCAGGCTCGACACCGACATGGGTGCCGTCTCGATCAAGGGACTCAGCGGCGAGGCCCTCAGCAACGCCTACATGAAGGCGCTCACCAAGGCCAAGCGCCGCGTCACCCTCTCCATCTGCGGGCTGGGCATGCTCGACGAGTCGGAGGTCGACAGCATCCCGAGCGCCCGCCGCGTCCGCCCGGAGGAGCTGGGTGCGACCGTCGACGTGCGCGAGGATGGCGCGGTCGAGATCGAAGGTCTGGACTCCGAAGCACGCCCCGCGTCGTTCCGGAGCGAGGGATGGCAGGAGGTCCGCCCTGGCGACCTCGCAGACGTGATGGCCCAAGACGCCCGAAACACCGCAAACAGGCAGCAGAACGCGCTACAGCGCGCCACAGCCCCATCCTCGTCCGTCATGGCCCGCGTCCACGCCGAGGCGAACCAGGCCGGGCTGTCCCACGACGACCTCCATGACCTCGCCGCCCTGGCCTGGGACGTCGCCAGCCTAAAGGACCTCGACGCCGACCAGCTCGCCCTCCTGGGCGACGCCCTCGCGGGGCTCACCCCCGCCGCTGTCGACACCCTCCGCCGCCTCGTCAACGAGGAGCCGATGGTCGTCGCCGAGGCCCTGACCAGCCACCGGCTCGGCGGCCACGCCAAGCAACTCGCCGCCGCCGCCTACAAGCGGGCCGAGGCGAGCTGGCCCGACCGCCGCGTCGCCTGGGACGCCTTCTACGACGACGCCCGCGACCACGTGGTCTTCGACGCCGCGAGCTTCAAGAAGGTCCTGAAGGTCCGCCTCCCCGACGACCCCGCCGACGCCCGCCGGATGGTCGAGGACTGGATCGAGGAGCAGATCGCCGCCGAGGCCCCCGACGACGTGGACCCCGAGACGGGGGAGATCAGCGAGCAACCCGCCCTGATCGAGGCCACCGCCACGGTCAAGCCCGCCCGCCGCATCGCCGGCATGGACAACTAGACGGCAATGGAGCGGGCGTATGCGACGACCAACCGACCGGCCCTTCGTCTCGTGAGCGAGGAGGAGCAGGCCACCTACGACGGTCAGCCGGTCCGCCGCCCGTTCGTCATGGTCGACCGCGCCGTTGGGGAGACCATCCTGGCAACGCTCGGGGGGACGTGCTTCGGCATCTGGTGGCACCTGCTGCGCCGTTCCAAGGACGGACGGTGCCATCCCTCCCTGGACGACATCGCCGAGTCGTGCCACCTGAGCCGCAAGCACGTCACCCGCTGCCTCGACCAACTGGAAGAGGGGGGCTTCATAACCCGGAAGCGGCGAGCGAACAGCCACAACATGTCCGTGAACACCGAATACCAGATAGCCGTAACGCCTAACAAGCGTGGCTGTGACATAGGTGTGGACATAGGTGTGGACATAGGTCACGTCCAAATGTCACACGAACTAGAACCTAACAAGATTACAAGAGAGGGTCCCCCTACGTCCTCCCTTCGGTCGGACGTAGACCCCCCGCCCGAGAAGAAGCCGAGGCCGGCGTTGCGGTTGATTCCCGACGACTGGGAGCCAACAGCCACGGCCATCGAGGCGGCAGCCGAGAAGCACGGCATGACCCTGGACGAGATCGCCGCCAAGACCGAGCGGTTCCGGGACTGGGCTGCCAGCAACGGCCACCGCAAAGCCGACTGGGATGCCACCTGGCGCAACTTCATGGCCCCGTCGCGCTTCGACCCGCCGAAGCCCCGCGCATCACCCAACGGCCAGAAGCCGACCCACATGGACCGACTGGCCGAGTACTCGGCCTATGCCGCCGCCACCCAGGAGGATCAGTCATGACCATCGACGAGACCAAGGCGCACATCGTCCGTACCCTCATCGGCCTCTATCCCAACTCCGACAAGATCGGCAAAGGCTCCGAGGTTGGCTACCACCTGGCCCTCGAAGACCTGGCCGCCGAGCTGTTCACCCGCGACATCTGGCGGGCCATCCTCACCCAGCACCCGACGTTCCCGCCCAACCCCGGCGAGCTGCGGGCGTTCGTGAAGAACGTCACAAGCACCGCCCTCGGCTGGGAACAAGCGTGGTATTTGGCGATGCGCGAGGTCCGCCGCACCGGGGCTGAGTTGTGGTACGGCCCGCCCGTCTTCCCCGACGACGCCACTGCCGCCGCCGTCCGAGCCGTCGGATGGGCGGCCATGTGTGCCGCCCCGGACCCGAGGGGCGGCGGCAGTGCCAAGGACCTCGGATTCTTGCAGGCTCGCTTCCGAGATGCCTACGAAGCCGCCGTCGAGCGTCACCGCCGCGACGACATCGCCGCCGCCCTGACCGCGTCCGCTCGACCGGCGCTGGCAGAGGTGGGGTCGTGATCCTGTTCATCCGCAAGTGCCGAACGGACGAGCGCATCTGCGACGTGATCGACCACGAAGGCAGGCTGGTCGCAATGTTCTACGACGAGGATCACGCCCGTCGCTTCGTTGCACTGATGACCGGCATTGCGGCCAACGCGGTCGCCGTGGAGCAACGCATCTCCGCCGAGGTAGTGGCATGAGTCTGCCGCTGCCCGCCGCCCTCACACCACCCACCACGCCCCGCACCGCCGAGGCCGTCGCCGAGGTCATGGACCTGGCCGCCGAGCACGCCGCCCTCAATCCGGTCAAGGCCAAGATGCTCCGCCACGAGGTCCGCCTGCTCACCACCGGCAAGCAGCGCTGGATGGCGACCGTCGCCCACCCTGCCGA